>SLNF01000345.1 GCA_007133145.1 Nitriliruptorales bacterium | reverse complement strand
GGCGTGCCGGTCACCTCCCGCCAGCGCTGCGCGACCGCGCCGTGCAGCGCCATGCCCCCCGCGGCGGAGGCCCGCAGCCTCCCGGGTGGGTGCTCGAGGAACCAGCGCTCGTTGAGCAGCGCGTTGAAGAGGGTGTTGACCCCCGTCAGCCACGTGATGGGGTAGTTCTCGAAGGCCCGCTTGAGGTTGCTGGGCGGCCGCGGCGAGGGGACGAGGACGTTGCGTCCACCAACGGTGTAGAACGCGAGCAGGTTGAGGGTGAACGCGAAGACGTGGTAGAGCGGCAGCGCGGTGAGCACCGTCTCCTCACCCGGCCGCACGTGCGATCCGGTCATCTCGAGGATCTGTGTCGTGTTCGCGACGAGGTTGCCGTGGGAGAGCATCGCGCCCTTCGACACCCCCGTCGTGCCGCCGGTGTACTGCAGGGCCGCGAGCGCCTCGCTGTCGACGTCGGCGAGGTAGCCCTCGAGGTCGGCGCCGGCGTCACGGCGCAGTCGACCCTCGGCGAGCGCGTCACGCAAGGGGGTGTGCTCGACGGTGATCCGCGGCAGCGTGCGCGACCAGTAGCGCTGCGTCGCGTGGATGATCGCGGCGACCGTCCGCGGGAAGAACGTCGAGATCGACACCGTGACGACGGTCTCGATCGACGTCGTCGGCAGCACCGCCGGCAGGCGGTCGGCGAACATGTCGATGATGACGAGCGCCTTGGCCCCGGAGTCGGCGAACTGGTGGGCCATCTCCGAGGCGGTGTACATCGGGTTGGTGTTGACGAGCACGCAGCCGGCCTTGAACACCCCGAAGGCCACGACCGGGTAGCTCAGGCAGTTCGGCACCTGCACCGCGACGCGGTCGCCCACCGACAGACCCACGACCTCGCGGAGGTAGACCGCGAAGTCGTCGCTCAGCCGGTCGACGTCGCGGTAGCGCAGCGAACCGTTCATGCCGTTGGGCATGCACTGGGTGAAGGCGACGCTGTCGGCGTAGCTCTCGCTGGACCGCCGCAGGAGCTCCGGCAGCGTCTCGGCCGGCAGCTCGGGCAGATGCGGTCGCGTGCCCTCCGGGTACTGCGTGAGCCAGGGCAGGCCTTCCATCGCGGTTCCCCCTTCGTCCCCAACCCCACCTTTTGCGATTCACTAAGTATGCCACGCCACTCGCTCGGTCAGCAGGCGGTGAGCCTGCCGTCAGCAGCCACTGCCCGCGGCGGTGCGATGATGCGCGCGGGGGCGCTGCCGCCCCGGCGCCGAGGTGGAGGTGACCATGACCGAGCAGCTGCCGCAGCGCTCCGCCGACGCCGACGTGGCGTGGTGGCGGCGGCGCCGCGACGCCGAGGCCTTCGAGGAGGCGCAACACCGCCTGCGCCGGCCCATGACCGTGCTCGCGCTCGTCTTCACCGTCGCGCTCGTCGTCGAGCTCAGCCGGGATCTCGAGCCGTGGGCGACCCGGCTCCTGCTCGGGGTCAATGGGCTCATCTGGCTGGCCTTCGCCCTCGAGTACGTGTGGCTGCTCAGGCTCGCCCCCGACCGCGGCCACTACGTGCGGACCCACGTGCTCGACCTCGTGATCGTGCTCCTGCCGATGCTCCGGCCGCTGCGCGCCCTGCGGGTGCTGCGGGTGTTCGCCGTCGCGCTGCGGTCCTGGCGGCAGGTCTTCTCGGTGCTGCGCCACCGCGGGCTCGGCAAGATCATCAGCTCGGTCGGGGCGCTCATGATCGTCGGCGGGCTCATCACCTTCGCCCTCGAGCCCGAGACCTTCACGACGGTCGGCGACGCCGTGTGGTGGGTGCTCGTGACCTCCACGACGGTGGGCTACGGCGACTTCGCCCCCGTGGGCGGACCGGCGCGCCTCGTCGCCGTGGTCGTCATGATCCTCGGCATCGGGCTCGTCGGGGTCGTCACCGCCAACATCGTCGACTTCATGATGACCGAGCACGGGGCCGTCGATGAGGAGGAGCCGGCGCCCCCGCGCTGTGACGCCTGCGAGGACACCGCCGCGCGGCTCGCCCGGATGGAGGCCCGGCTCGACGAGCTGCTCGAGCGCCGATCCGACGCCCCGCCCCCCGGATGAGCGCCGACGCCGGCCGGGGCAACGCCGCCCGAGCATGCGCGGGCATCGGTCCCTGGCCGACCGACGCCCGGGCGCTGGCGGCGGTACAAGCCGAGCTCGCCGCCGCCGAGCCCGGACCCTGGGACCCAGGGCCGGCCCCGGTCGTCGGCGGCAGCTACTGCTGCGCGGCACGGGTGCGGGGCGGTCCCGCGGCCGAGGCCGCGTGGACCTCGACCGTCGAGGCCGAACCGGGCGAGGCGGCGGGCGCGCTCGAGGACGAGCGGGGTTGGGCGGGCGCCTCGCGCAAGGTCCCCGGCGCGCAGGCCACCGTCGCCGTCGCCGAGGGCCTCCTCCCCCACCCCTACCGACCCGGGCTGCTCGCCCTCCGCGAAGGGCCGCTGCGCGAGACCGCCCTGCGCCAGCTCGGGGCCCTGCCCGACGTCGTGCTCGTCGACGCGACCGGACGCGACCACCCCCGCCGCGCCGGGCTCGCGCTGCACCTCGGTGCGGTCCTCGACGTGCCGACGATCGGGGTGACCGCCCGGCCGCTGCTCGCCGACGGCGACCCACCCGCCGATGCCGTTCGCGGCGCCCGCAGCCCGCTGCGCCGCGAGGGTCGCCTCGTCGGGTTCTGGCTGCACACCCGCACCGGCGTCAGGCCCGTCGCCGTGCACGCCGCCTGGCGCACCGACCCCGAG
>SLNF01000205.1 GCA_007133145.1 Nitriliruptorales bacterium | reverse complement strand
GGGCGCGGGGCACGAGGCGGGTCACGACGCCGACGTTGCCGTGCCAGCCGCTGCCGGCGGCGTCGATCGTGACGTCGATGTCGACGTCGAGCCGCGAGCGCCACGTCTCGAGCTCCTCGCGGTAGAGGATGTCCCCGGCGGTGCGCGCACCGTAGAGCATGCTCAACTGCCCGTAGGCGTGGCGTTGCTCGAGCACGTGGAGGATCGCGGCGCGCAGCGGGGCGAGGCCGATGCCCCCGGCGATGACGACGACGTCGCCGCCGCGGGCGGCCTCGACGGGCCACGGCACGCCGAAGGGTCCGCGCACGCCGATGCGGTCGCCGCGCTCGACGTTCGTGAGGGCCTTGGTCACCGCGCCGACGCGGCGGATCGTGTAGTCGCGCCGGTCGGCGACCTGCGTCGAGCTCGAGATCGAGATCGGCACCTCCCCGGTGCCGAAGGCGTAGAGCATGTCGACCTGGCCGGGGAGGAACGGCGGCGGCATCCCGTGGATCGGCTCGAGGGCGATCGTCATCGTGTCGGCGGTGTCGCGGCGGATGTCGACGACGCGGTGGGGGACCGGCAGGAGCCGCTCGTCGACCGGTCCGGTCGTCGTCGGGCGCGGGGTCAGCGTGGGGGCGCTCATGATCGCTGTCCGTAGAGGTCGAGGAGCTGCAGCCGGGTGTGGTGGAGCCGACGGGCGATGACCTCGGCGAGTCGCCGGGTCACCTCCGCGGCCAGGGAGGGGTCGTGGGCCATCGCCGCGCGCAGGCACTCCGCGCCGATGCGCGTGGCCTCGACGTGGGTCACCGCCCGGGCGTCGAACTGCCAGCGGTGGGGGGGGATGAGCCAGGACCAGCCGAGCAGCCCGCCATCGTCGATCGTCTCGACGACGAGCGGCGGACCGGCGGGCGCGACGACCTCGAGGGCGACGTTGCCGCGGTTGATGAGGTAGCAGCAGTCGGCCTCGCCACCGGTCTCGAAGATGAGCGTGTCGGGGTCGTAGCTCACCCCGAGTTCGCAGGGGGCCAGCCGGTGGATCTCCTCCTCGCGCAACCCGGCGAAGAAGGGATGGCGCGTCAACTCGGTCGTCATCGGGCGCCTCCTCCCGGCACGGCCGTGGCGCGTATCGCCCGCGCCTCCTCGGTGATGTCGATGCCGACGGGGCACCACGTGATGCAGCGCCCGCAGCCGACGCAGCCGAGGACGTCGAACTGGTCCTGCCACGTGGCGAGCTTGTGGGTCAGCCACTGGCGGTAGCGGGAGGACACCGACTCGCGGACGCCGCCGCCGTGGATGTAGGAGAAGCCGATCGTGAAGCAGGAGTTCCACGTGCGCTCGCGGGCGGTATGGCTGCCGTCGAGGGCGTTGCGGTCGACGAGGCCGGTGCAGAAGCACGTGGGGCAGACGAACGTGCAGTTGCCGCAGGCGAGGCAGCGGCGTGCGACGTCGCGGTACCGCGAGGAGCCCAGGGCGTCGAGGAGGTCGTCGCGCAGGCCCTCGGTGTCGAGGTCGCGGCCCATGCGTCGGGCGGCGTCGTCGGTCACGGCCTGTGCAGCGGCCACGTCGTCGGCGTCGGCGTCGACCGTGGCGACGTCGGCGAGCAGCTCCCGGCCCCCCTCGGAGCCGACCTCGACGACGAAGCGGTGGTGCTCGCCGAGCAGCTCGGTGAGCGCGAGGTCGAAGCCGTCCTCGGCCCGGGGGCCGGTGCCCACCGAGGCGCAGAAGCACGTGCCGGCGGGCTCGCCGCAGTGCACGGCGATCGTGAGGATGTCCTCCCGGCGGCTCGCATACGTGACGTCGCGCAGGTCGTCACGGATGAAGACGCGGTCCTGCACGGCGATGCCGGCGAGCTCGCACGGCCGCACCCCGACGAAGGCGAAGCGCCGGCTTGGCGGCTCGGCGGGGCGCAGCGCGAAACCGCTGCCGTCGCCCTCGGCCTCGAAGACCTCCGAGCGTGGGGGCAGCAGCCAGCGCTTCGGCGCGTCGGGGCCGACGGCGTAGCTGAAGCGCGCGTCGTCGCCGCGCTCGACGAGCCGGTAGTGCCCGGGGCGCTGGTCGTCCCCCCAGCCGATCGGGAGCTCCGCGGCCGACGACAACGGAGCGAGGGTGATGACCCCGTCGCGAACCCGCGGCGCGATGACCTCGTAGTCGCGGGCGTGGAGCGCTGCGATGAGGGCCTCGAGCCCCTCGAGGTCGAGTAGGCGGGCGTTCTCCGCTACGAGCGTCATGACGACCTCACGACCTTCGGTGACGCGCTGTTGCGCATCCTCTCCCCAGCGTGGGACAGCGTCGCGTGCCGAAGGTCCCAAGCCGCGACGCCGATCGCCCCTCGCTACCCTGCGAGGGTCGCGGGCGCCGAGACGGAGCAGGGAGGGTGCCGCTGCGCGAGCCCTGGGACGCCGCCACGTCACGACGCGAGGTCGTGCGCGCCAGCCTGCGCGTGCGCGGCGTCGTGCAGGGGGTCGGCTTCCGGCCGTTCGTCCACGGCCTCGCGGTCGAACGCGGGCTCGCCGGCTTCGTCGGCAACGACGCCGACGGTGTCTTCGCCGAGCTCGAGGGGCCCGGGTCGGCCGTCGACGAGGTCATCGGGCTGCTGCGCGAGCGTCCACCACCCCTCGCCCTCGTCGAGGGCGTCGACGTCGAGGCACGGCCGCCCCTCGGGGAGGGCGGCTTCGCGATCGTCGAGAGCCAGACGGGGGCGGCGCGACGCACGCTCGTCTCCCCCGACACCGCGACGTGTGAGGCCTGCCTCGCCGAGCTCTTCGACCCGGACGACCGCCGCTACCGCTACCCCTTCCTCAACTGCACCGACTGCGGGCCGCGCTACAGCATCGTCACCGACGTGCCCTACGACCGACCGAACACGACGATGGCGGGTTTCGACCTCTGCGCGGCGTGCGCCGCGGAGTACCACGACCCCACCGACCGTCGTTTCCACGCCCAGCCGACCTGCTGCCCGTCCTGCGGTCCGCGGCTGCGGCTGGTCCCGGCTGGTGGGCAGGCGCCGCCCGGCATCGGCGGGGACGCCGCGGTCGTCGCCGAGGCGGCGGCTCGCCTCGGCCGCGGCGAGGTCCTCGCGATCAAGGGCCTCGGCGGCTACCACCTCGCGGCGCTCGCCGCCAACGAGGCGGCCGTCGCGGCCCTGCGCGCCCGCAAGCACCGGGAGGAGCGGCCCTTCGCCCTCATGGCCGCCGACCTCGACGCCGCCCGCACCCTCGGCGAGGTCGACGAGGCCGCCGCGACGCTGCTCACCGGCCCGCGTCGACCGATCGTGCTCCTGCCCCGCCGGTCCGACGCCCCGGTCGCCCCGTCGGTGGCCCCGGGCACGCGTGAGCTCGGCGTCATGCTGCCCTACACCCCGCTGCACCATCTCCTCGCCGAAGCCCTGCACGGCCCGTTCGTGCTCACGAGCGGCAACCGCTCCGATGAGCCGATCGCCTTTCGCGACGACGAGGCCATCGAGCGCCTCGCCGGCATCGCCGACGGCTTCCTGACCCACGACCGCCCGATCCACATGCGCGTGGACGACGCGGTGACCCGCGCCTGGCGGGGTGGGGAGCTGCTGGTGCGGCGTGCGCGCGGCTACGCCCCCCAGCCCGTACCGCTCTCCCCGTCGGCGCCGCGGCACGTCCTCGCCTGCGGGGCCGAGCTGAAGCACACGTTCTGCCTCGCTCGGGACCGTCACGCCTTCGTCTCCCCCCACATCGGGGATCTCGAGAACTACGAGACGCTGCGGTCGTTCACCGAGGGCGTCGCGCACCTCTCACGCCTCTTCGACGTCGCCCCCGCCGTCGTCGCCCACGACCTCCACCCCGAGTACCTCTCGACGAAGCACGCCGTCGACCTCGAGGGGGTCGCCCTCACCGGCGTGCAGCACCACCACGCCCACATCGCCTCCTGCCTCGCCGACACCGGGGCCTCGGGGCCCGTGCTGGGGGTCGCCTACGACGGGCTCGGTCTCGGCACCGACGGCACGATCTGGGGCGGGGAGCTCCTCGCCGCCGACCTCACCGGCTTCGAGCGCGTCGGCCATCTCGCCACGGTCGCGCTGCCCGGCGGGGAGGCGGCGATCCGCGAGCCCTGGCGCATGGCCGCCGCGTGGGTCGAGGCCGCCTACGATGGCGCGCCACCGCCGCTCGCCGTCGCCGAGCGCCACGCCGAGCGCTGGGACGCGGTCACGGCGATGGCCCGCAGCGGACTCAACGCCCCCGAGACCTCGAGCGTCGGGCGCCTGTTCGACGCGGTGGCCGCCCTTGCCGGGGTGCGTGACGTCATCACCTACGAGGGGCAGGCGGCCATCGAGCTCGAGCAGGCCGCCGCGCCGGGTGGCCGCGGCGCCTACCCGCTGCCGCTGCTCGAGGGCCCGCCGCTGCGGCTCGACGGCGCCGAGCTCCTGCGCGCGGTCGTCGACGACCTCGCCGCCGGCGCCGACGTCGCCACCCTCGCCGCGCGCTTCCACGACGGGCTCGCCGCCGGCACCGTCGCGGCCTGTGTCGCGTTGCGTGAGCGCACAGGGCTGTCCACCGTCGCCCTCTCCGGAGGGGTCTTCCAGAACCTGCGCCTGCTCGGCGCCGTCGTCGACGGCCTCGTCGGCGAGGGCTTCGGCGTCCTGCTCCACGAGCGCGTGCCCGCCAACGACGGCGGCATCAGCCTCGGGCAGGCCGCGGTCGCCGTGGCCCGTGATCGCGCGGGGATGCTCGGCTGAGCGCCCCTCAGCAGATGCGCGGCAGGGGATCCCCGACGAGGACGTCGACGACGCGGTTGCCGCCGAAGGTCGTCTCGAGCAGGACCATGCCGGCGGGGTCGGCGGCCACCGTGCCGATGCGGGCCGCCTCGGCCCCGGCAGGGTGGCCGCGGAGCGCCGCGAGCGCGGCGTCGGCCTGCGCGCCGTCGACCACGACGACCATGCGGCCCTCGCAGGCGACGTAGAGGGGGTCGATGCCGAGGACCTCGCAGGCGCCGACGACGTCGGGGCGCAGCGGCAGCGCGCCCTCGGTGAGGCGGATGCCGACGTCGGCGGCCCCGGCGATCTCGTTGAGCACCGTGGCCACGCCGCCGCGCGTCGCGTCGCGCATGCAGCGCACCCCGTCGCCGGTGTCGAGCACCGCGGCGGCGAGCTCGTGGAGCGGCGCGGTGTCGCTCTCGATGTCGGACTCGATCTCAAGGTCGCCGCGTGCGAGCAGGATCGTGATGCCGTGCTCGCCGATCGGCCCCGAGACGAGCACCGCGTCTCCGGGCCGGGCGAAGCGCGCCCCGAGCTCGATGGGCCGTGTGAGCAGCCCGACGCCGGCGGTGTTGATGTAGCAGCCGTCGCCCTTGCCGCGCTCGACGACCTTCGTGTCGCCGGTGACGATCGTCACGCCGGCGGCGGCCGCCGCCGCGCGCATGTCGGCGACGATGCGCTCGAGGTCGGCGACGGCGAGGCCCTCCTCGATGATGAAGCCCGCCGAGAGGAAGCGCGGCTGCGCCCCAGAGACCGCGAGGTCGTTGACCGTGCCGTTGACGGCGAGGTCCCCGATGGACCCGCCGGGGAAGAAGAGCGGGCTCACCACGAAGGAGTCGGTGGTGAAGGCGAGGCGCTCGCCGCCGACCGCGACGAGGGCCTGGTCCTCGAGGGCGGCGAGGGCGGGGTTGCTGAAGGCCTCGAGGAAGACCGCCTCGGTCAGGGCATGCGAGGAGCGGCCCCCGGCACCGTGGGCGAGGGTGATCCGCTCCTCGCGGACCTTCGGCGCCCGCCGGCGGGCGCGCTCGGCGCGGTCGAGGACCTCCTGCTCGCGCTCGGCGGCGCTACGCGGGCCCGTGCCGTGGTCGGGCTGCGGGGCGCTCATGCGCCGGCGTCCGCGGTCGCCGCGGCCCGGTTGAACCGCCCGTACTGGTAGTAGGCCGCGCAGGCACCCTCGCTCGAGACCATGCACGTGCCAATGGGCGTCTCCGGGGTGCAGGCGGTGCCGAACACCCCGCACTCCCAGGGCTTGATCTGCCCGGTGAGGACCTCGTCGCACTGGCACTCCCGGGGGTCCTCGACGACCGCGCCGGGCAGGTCGAAGAGCCGCTCGGCGTCGAAGGCGGCGAACTCCTCGCGCAGCCCGAGGGCAGAGTCGGGGATCGTACCGAGGCCGCGCCACTCGAAGGCGTCGCGTGGGACCATCGTGCGCTCGATGACCTCGAGCGCACGGGCGTTGCCCTCCCACGGGACGACGCGGGTGTACTGGTTCTCGACCTCGGCGCGACCCTCGACGCGCTGACGCAGCAAGCGGTAGATCGACTCGAGGATGTCGAGGGGCTCGAAGCCGCTGACGACGAGGGGCTTGCCGTAGTCGCGGGCGACGAAGGCGTAGGGCGCGGCGCCGATGACCGTCGAGACGTGGCCGGGGCCGAGGAAGCCGTCGAGGTCCTGCCCGGGCGCATCGAGGATCGCTTGCACCGCGGGGCAGACGAGGACGTGGTTGCAGAACACCGAGAAGTTCTCGAGGCCCTCGGCCGCAGCGCGCAGGAGCGTGGCCGCAGTCGACGGCGCGGTGGTCTCGAAGCCGATGGCGGTGAAGACGACGCGCCGGTCGGGGTTGGTGCGGGCGACCTTGAGCGCGTCGAGGGGGGAGTAGACCATGCGGATGTCGCAGCCGGCGGCCTTGGCGTCGAGGAAGGACCCCCGCCCGCCCGGCACCCGCAGCATGTCGCCGAAGCTCGTCATGATGACGTCGGGCTGCTCGGCGATCGCGATGGCGTCGTCGATGCGGCCCATCGGCATGACGCACACCGGACAGCCGGGCCCGTGGACGAGCTCGATGCTGTCGGGCAGGTGGTCCTCGATGCCGTGACGGTAGATCGTGTGGGTGTGGCCGCCGCAGATCTCCATGATCTTGTGGTGGCCGCCGTCGGCCAGCGCGCCGATCTCCGAGGAGAGCTGTGCGGCGATCTCCGGTGAGCGGTACTCGTCGACGTACTTCACGGTCGCACCTTCCCGATGGCCTCGCCGGCGTGGACGAGGATGCGGTCGCCGACGCGGGCGTCGACGAGCATGACGCTGACCCGCTCGCGGCCCTCGCCGGTGTCGACGAGCGCGAGGTCGCCCTCCTCGACAGCGAGCACGACGACCTCGACGGCCTCGTCGCCGCACGTGAGGCAGGCTGGACCCGCCTCGGCGGGGGCGGCGACGGCGTCGACCGCCGGCAGGCCGAGGGCGGCACCCGGCGGCGTCTCGGCTCGCGGCGTGGCCTGGCCGGCGGTCCGCTCGTGGCTCATTCGATGTCGCTCTCGGCGAGCTCGGCGAGCTCGTCCTCGTAGACCTGGCCGAGCTGGGCGAGCCGACGGAAGGACTCCGCGGCCTCCTGCTCGTCGATCGCGGCCATCGCGAAGCCGACGTGGATGAGCACCCAGTCGCCGACCTCGGGGCTGAGCCCGTCGGCCTCGAGGAGCTGGATGCTGATGTTGCGTCGCACCCCGCCGACGTCGGCCTTGGCGATGGCATTCGCGGGGTCGACGTGCTCGACGATGCGGCCGGGGATCCCGAGGCACATGGTGGCGGCTCCTGTCGTCGACGCCGTCGCGTGGGGGCACGGCGGCGTGGGTGCGCTTGGCGCGGGCTCTGGCACCACCCTCACGATGCAGCCTCTCGTGGGTGGGCCACAGGGCCAAGCGGTGCCTCGACCAGGGTCCGAGGGTCCCGAACGTGTGGTGACTTCCATCGCTTCCCTCACCCCTCCGGAGCAGGCAGGCTTCCCCCTCATCGGTCACCCACAGGAGTGCAACGGCTCGGCCCCGGCGCCCGGTGCGCCGCGGGACCCGATGACGCTGCGCCGATCACGAGGGGTCGCGCATGGCTGAGGCACGCACCGCGGAACGCGCAGCGCAGGACGAAAGCCACCCTTCAGGGGACGAGCGCTTCGGCCTGCTCGACAAGACGCTGCGCAAGACGCGCTATGAGCAGGACCAGCTCATCGAGGTCCTCCACGTCGCGCAGGACATCTTCGGGCATCTCTCCGAGGACATCCTCATCTACCTCGCGCGCCAGCTGAGGCTGCCACCGAGCCGGGTCTATGGGGTGGCGACCTTCTACCACCTCTTCAGCTTCACCGCGCCGGGGCGGCACTCCGCGACCGTCTGCATGGGTACGGCGTGCTTCGTCAAGGGCGCGGAGGAGATCACCCAGCAGCTCGAGCTCACCTACGACGTGCGCGCGGGCGAGACGACCGAGGACGGCGAGCTCACCGTCTCGACGGCCCGCTGCGTGGGGTCGTGCGGCCTGGCCCCCGTCGTCCTCGTCGACGGCGTCGTCACGAGCCACCAGACCGTCGAGAGCACACTCGCCAACGTCGGCGAGGTCGTCGCCCAGGAGTCCACGGAGGCGAGCGCCTGATGGCCAAGCAGATCGATCTCCACGACGTCGCCCACTCCGAGCTGGAGATGCGCAGCCGCTACACCACGCGCGTCAAGGCCTGTAGTTCCACAGCGTGCCTGTCGGCCGGGGCCGGCCCGGTGCGCCAGGCCCTCGAGCAGGCCGCCGAGCGCGAGGACATCAACTCCGACATCCAGGTCGTACCGACCGGCTGCATGGGGATGTGCAGCTCCGGCCCGCTCGTGCGCGTCGAGCCCCGCGGTGCCGAGCCGACGATGTACGCCGACGTCACCCCCGACATCGCGACGCGGATCATCCGCGAGCACGTCGTCGTGCGGAAGCTCATCGACGAGCACGTCCTCGACGAGGACCAGCCGTTCTTCAGTCGGCAGCGCAAGATCGTGCTCGGCAACGCCGGGCGCATCGACCCCGAGCGCATCGAGGACTACGTCGCCGAGGGCGGCTACCAGGCGCTCGCCTACGTCCTCAGCGACCTCGCCCCCGAGGAGGTCGTCGAGGTCATCGATGACAGCGGGCTGCGCGGTCGTGGTGGCGCGGGCTACCCGACGGCGAAGAAGTGGGACATGCTGCGGCGTGCCGAGGCCACCCCGAAGTACCTCATCGCCAACGGCGACGAGGGCGACCCCGGCGCGTACATGGACCGCACGATCATGGAGGACGACCCGCACCGGGTCATCGAGGGGATGATCATCGCGGCCTACGCCACCGGCGCGAGCCGCGGCTACATCTACGTCCGCGCGGAGTACCCGACTGCCGTCGAGCGCCTCGAGCGGTCGATCCGCGTGGCCCGGCGCCAGGGACTGCTCGGCCGCAACATCCTCGGCTCGGACTTCGACCTCCAGCTCGAGGTCCGCATCGGCGCCGGCGCCTTCGTCTGCGGCGAGGAGACCGCCCTCATCGCCTCGATCGAGGGACGGCGCGGCACCCCGTCGCTGCGGCCTCCCTACCCGACCGAGCGCGGGCTGTGGGGCCAGCCGACGATGGTCAACAACGTCGAGACCCTCGCCAACGTCCCGGCGATCATCGCCAACGGCGCGGACTGGTTCGGTGAGGTGGGCACGCCGAAGAGCAAGGGCACGAAGGTCTTCGCCCTCGCCGGCTCGCTCGTCAACACCGGGCTCATCGAGGTGCCGATGGGCATCACGCTGCGCGAGATCGTCTTCGACATCGGTGGCGGCATCGAGAACGACGGGGTCTTCAAGGCCGCCCAGAGCGGCGGGCCCTCCGGTGGGTGCCTGCCGGCCAACCTCCTCGACTCGCCCGTCGACTACGAGAGCCTGCGCGAGCTCGGCTCGATGATGGGCTCGGGCGGGCTCGTCGTCATGGACGACACGATGCGGATGCCCGACGTCGCGCGCTTCTACATGGAATTCTGCCGCGACGAGAGCTGCGGCAAGTGCGCCCCCTGCCGCACCGGCACGGTGCAGATGCACGCGCTGCTCGACCGCATCTGCGAGGGCGTGGGGCGCAAACGCGACCTCCAGCACCTCGAGAGCCTCTGTCGCACCGTGCGCCAGACGAGCCTCTGCGGACTGGGGCAGAGCGCACCCAACCCCGTCGTCTCGACGCTCGACCACTTCCGGCACGAGTACGTCGACCTTCTCGTGCCCGACGTCACCTACAACGGAGAGGCGCCGGCTGTGCCCCCGCGTCCCGAGGCCCCCGACCCCACCCTGCCCACCAAGGGAGGTGCGCGATGAGCCGCAACGGCCGGCCGACGGTCCCCGTCACCATCGACGGGCAGGAGGCGATGGCCTACGAGGGCGAGACGATCCTCCGAATGGCCGAGCGCATCGGGGTGCGGATCCCCCGGCTCTGCTACCTCGAGGGTCTCTCGGCGTGGGGCGGCTGCCGTCTGTGCCTCGTCGAGGTCGCCGACGATCCCCGTTACCGGCTGGCGTGCGCGACCCCCGTCGTCCCCGAGATGGAGGTCACGACGACGAACTGGGAGCTGCACAACCACCGTCGGCGCATCGTCGAGATGCTCTTCGCCGAGGGCAACCACATCTGCGCGGTGTGTGTCTCCAACGGCGACTGCGAGCTGCAGGACCTCGCCGCCGAGACCGACGTCGACCACATCCACTACGACTTCCAGCACCCCGACTCGACCGTCGACGCCTCGCACCCCAAGTACGTGCTCGACCGCGAGCGCTGCGTGCTCTGCACCCGCTGCGTGCGCGTCTGCAACGAGATCGAGGGTGCGCACGTCTGGGACGTGGCGGGACGCGGCAGCGACTCGATGCTCGTCGCCGAGCTCAGCAAGCCGTGGGGCGAGTCGCCGTCGTGCACCTGGTGCGGCAAGTGCGTCCTCGTCTGCCCGACCGGGGCGCTGGCCTTCAAGGGGCGCGCCGTCGGTGAGATGCGCCATGACCCCGCGGTCATCGACTTCCTCAAGACCGCACGTGACGAGGGCAAGTGGGACGAGCGACAGGAGGCCCGGTGAGCAACGGAAACGGTGCCGGCAACGGCAAGCTGCGGATCGCCACGGCGTGGCTCGGCGGCTGCTCCGGCTGCCACATGTCCTTCCTCGACCTCGACGAG
>SLNF01000074.1 GCA_007133145.1 Nitriliruptorales bacterium | reverse complement strand
GTGGGCGCCCTCGGCGATGACGATGCCGCCACTGGCGGCCGGTCCGCTCGTCGACGCCGCTGCGGCCACCGCCGGCTGGCCGCTGCCCCGCCCGGTCGTCACCGTCGAGGGCCGGCGGCAGACCCTCGATGCGGTCCTCGGCACCGACTTCGGCGTGCTCGGGCTCGGCGTCGACCCGCGTCTCGGCCTTGCCGCCTCGCTGCGGCGGCGCTGGGAGGATTTCGGCGTGCGCTTCCTCGCCGTCGACGCCGACCCGCGTGACGCGGCCGGCATCGTGCCCGTCGGCGATCGCTCAGGCGTGCTGCGGGCCTGGGGTCGTGCGCAGGGCGCGGCGATCGTGGTCGTGCGACCCGACCGGGTCGTGCTCGGGGGCTACCCGGCCCCGCCCCCAGGGGCACTGTCGCCGCTCGTGACCGCGGCGTCCGGCCTGCGGGCGGCGGGTATCCCGGCCTGAGACTCCGCTGGCGTGGCGATGAGCCATCGTCGCGGGGGCGCCGTCGGGGTACGCTGTTCGGCAGAAGGTACGCGTCAGGAGGAGGCGCCACATGGATCTGGGCAAGCCGAAGAAGCGCCGCACCATCGAGCGGGTCGAGCCTGCGAAGCAGCCCGCCCAGCAGCCGGCACAGCCGGCCAAGGACGAGGCCGCCGACCGCCGCGACGGCTGACCCGGGACCTCATCCGCGGCCATGGCATACGCGGTCCTGGGCTTCGTGCTGCTGATCGTGGTGCCGGTCCTGCTCGCGCAACTGCTCGCCGGCGCCCAGCGCAGCGCGAGCCGGATGCAGTGGCTGGCGATGGAGGAGGAGTTCTCCATCGAGCCCGAGCAGGCCTACAAGACCGCGCAGGTCCTCGTCGCCCAGGACCTCACCGACGCGCGGTTCTCGGGGGTCACCGAGGGCAGCGCCTATGGCGCTGACGCCGACGCCGAGTGTCGGCGGGTGCAGTGCGAGCCTCCCGGCACCGACTGTGTCTGCGGCTTCTACGCCTTCCGCTCGCGCGATGAGGCCTACGCGATGCTCGGGCGCACCTTGAGCTACTACGGGGTGCGGCCAACCGCGCTGCTCACCGTCGAACTCGACGGCGACGTCCTCGAGTACGAGCGCGGCTTCCGGGCGGCGCACCAGCGGGTCACCGGCGTCGCCTTCGTGTCCACCTGCGACCTCTGCGAGCGCTTCGGCGACCGCACCGACGCCGTCGCCCTCGCCGCGAGCTCGACGTTCGTCCCTCGGCGGATGAGCGGGCTCGGTCGCCCGACGGTGACCTACCCCGAGGGCTACCTGCCGGTGCGCCCGGTCTGCGAGACCCACCTGCCCGCCGACCGCACCTCCTGGGTCCTCGACCCCGGGGAGCTCTCGACGCTGCTCGGTGCCGACGTGCGGTGGCTCACCCCGCCCGGGCAGTCGGGCGTCGCTGCCTGAGCGAGTGGGTCGCGGCGGCGCGGCCGGAGGAGAGGGCGCCCATGGCAGCCACCCACGAGGTGCTCAACCAGCCACCGCGGCGCGCCGGTCACGACGAGCTCGCCGAGGATGCCGCGCTCTCGGAGGCGGTGGCTCGTGAAGGCGCTGGGTGGGCCCTGCCGGGGCTCGGCGCGCTCGGCCGCCTCGTCGGAGACCCCGCCTGGCAGGAGCGCGGGCGGCTGGCCAACGCCCATCCCCCCGAGCTCCTCAGCCACGACCGCGACGGACGCCGCCGCGACGAGGTGCGCTACCACCCCGCCTACCACGAGCTCATGGTCGAGGCGGTCGCCCGCGGCCTCGCCGCCGACCCCTGGAGGCCCGGTGCGCCCGCCGGGGCCCACGTCGCCCGTGCCGCCCGCTACGTGCTCTGGCCGCGGGTGGACTCCGGGACCCTCTGCCCCCTGACGATGACCTACGCCGCCGTGCCGAGCCTGCGCACCCAGCCAGACCTCGCCCGGCGGTGGGAGCCCCGCGTGCTCACCGGCGTCTACGACCCGGCGTTCGCGCCCGCCGAGGGCAAGGCTGGCGCGACCTTCGGCATGGCGATGACCGAGAAGCAGGGCGGCAGCGACGTCCGGGCCAACACGACGACGGCCGAGCCCGAGGGCTCCGGTGGCCCCGGCGCCGCCCACCGGCTGACCGGGCACAAGTGGTTCTGCTCGGCGCCGATGAGCGACGCGTTCCTCGCGCTGGCGCAGGCGCCCGGCGGGCTGTCGTGCTTCCTCGTGCCTCGCTGGTTGCCGGACGGCACCCGCAACCCGCTGCGCCTCGAACGGCTCAAGGACAAGCTCGGGGACCGCTCGAACGCCTCGAGCGAAGTGGAGTACGACGGCACGCTGGGCTGGATGGTCGGCGAGGAGGGCCGCGGTGTCGCGGTCATCCTCCAGATGGTCGCCCACACCCGCCTCGACTGCGTGAGCGGCGCGGCGGGCTGGCTGCGCCAGGGCACCGTCGAGGCGGCATGGCACGCCGCGGGCCGCTGGGCCTTCGGCGCGCCCCTGGCCCGCCAACCCCTCATGCGCGCGGTCCTCGCCGACCTCCACCTCGAGAGCGAGGCCGCGACCGCGCTCGCCCTGCGGCTCGCCCGCGCGTTCGACCGCGCCGAGGACGATCCGTACGAGGCCGCCTATCGGCGCCTGGTGACCCCGATTGCGAAGTACTGGGTGTGCAAGCGCGCGCCCGCCCACGCCGCCGAGGCGCTCGAGTGCCTCGGCGGCGCCGGCTACGTCGAGGAGTCCGGGCTGCCGCGGTTGTACCGCCAGAGCCCGCTCAACGGCATCTGGGAGGGCTCGGGCAACGTCCAGTG
>SLNF01000153.1 GCA_007133145.1 Nitriliruptorales bacterium | reverse complement strand
GGCCGAGCGTGCGCGGCTCGGGCTGCTCGCCGGGCTCGGGCGTCGTGAGGGCGACGAGGTTGGCGTGGAAGGTCTGGCGGAGGTCGGTCGCGTCATAGAGGGCGGCGAGCGCGCGCTGCGGGTCCTCGCCGCGCTTGAGCTCGACGACGATGCGCATGCCGTCGCGGCTCGACTCGTCGCGCAGGTCGCGGATCGCCTCGAGCTTGCGGCGGGTCACGAGGTCGGCGATGCGCTCGAGCAGCGTCGCCTTGTTGACCTGGTAGGGGATCTCGGTGATGACGATGCGGGGCAGCCCACCCGAGCGCGTCTCGGTCGTGGCGACCGCCTCGGTGGTGATCGCGCCCTTGCCGGTGAGGTAGGCGTCGCGGATGCCGTCGCCCTCGAGGATGCGGCCCCCGGTCGGGAAGTCGGGACCGGGCATGATCGCCATGAGCTCCTCGACGGTGGCCTCGGGATGCCCCACGAGGTGGATCGTCGCGTCGATGGCCTCGCCGAGGTTGTGCGGCGGGATGTTCGTCGCCATGCCGACGGCGATGCCCGAGGAGCCGTTGACGAGGAGGTTGGGGAAGCGCGCCGGCAGGACGACCGGCTCGGTCTCGTGGCCGTCGTAGTTGGCGACCTCGTCGACGGTGTCCTCGTCGAGGCCGTCGATGATCTCCATCGCGAGGGGTGAGAGACGCGCCTCGGTGTAGCGCATCGCCGCGGCGCTGTCGCCGTCGATCGAGCCGAAGTTGCCGTGGCCGTCGACGAGCGGCTCGCGCGAGGCGAAGTCCTGGGCCATGCGCACGAGCGCCTCGTAGATCGAGGCGTCGCCGTGGGGGTGGTACTTCTTCATGACGTCGCCGACCGCTGAGGCGCACTTGCGGTAGGGACGGTCGGGACGCAGGCCGGCCTCCCACATCGCCTGGAGGATGCGGCGCTGCACCGGCTTGAGGCCGTCGCGGACGTCGGGCAGCGCGCGCCCGACGATGACGCTCATCGAGTAGTCGAGGAACGAGCGCTCCATGCGCTCGGCGATGTCGACGTCGACGACCGCATCGTCGCGGCCGCTGTCGTCGAGCAGGCGCTGCTGCTCGCTCATGGACGGCACCCTCGGGGCGTAGGGGACAGCTCGGTGCTCCGGTGCGCACAGCGTGCCACGACGCCGCGCCGGGCCGGCGCAGCCCCGCGCCGGCAAGGGCGGGGTTCGGTGGCGCTAGGACTCGAGCGCGGCGTCGAGGGTGATCGGGACGTTGCCGGCCATGAGCTTCGACACCGGGCAGCCCTCCTTCGCTGCTGCCGCCGCGTCGGCGAAGCCCTCGGCGCTCGCCCCGGGGACCTTCCCGCGCACGTGCAGCGCGACGCCGGAGATGTGCGGTCCGCCCTCCCGGGAGTAGGAGACGGTGACCGAGGTGCGCAGCCACTCGGGGGCGCCGACGGACTTCGACAGGGCGCTCGAGAGCGCCATGTTGTAGCAGGAGGCGTGCGCGGCGGCGATGAGCTCCTCGGGGCTCGTCTTTCCCGCGGACTCCCCGGCGCGGGCCGGGAAGCTCACCGGCAGCGGCGGCGTGGCCCCCGAGGACTCGAGCGACGTCGAGCCCGACCCCTCCTGCACGTCGCCCTCCCAGACGTTCGTCGCGGTGCGGTCCACGGCCATGTGCGGTCTCCTCTGCTCTCCGCGCTCGCAGTGTCAGACGGCGCGATCCTATCCCCACCGCGCGACCCCGCACGCCGCGGGGGGCTCAACGTCTCCGGTCGCGGGCGTGATGGCCACGTGCGTCGGCGTCCTCGGGCGCGGCGGAGGTGTCCCGCTCCTCGCTTGCCTCGGCGGCGTCCTCGGGCTCCTGCGCCTCGGCGGCGTCCTCGGGCTCCTGCGGCCGGGTGCGCGCGCGGCCCTCGGGAGGGAAGACGAGCGCGATGATCGCGGCGACGCCGAGCGCGGCGCCGATGACCCCGAACGAGCCGGCGAAGCTCTCCATGATCGACGGGTCGACGACGAGGACGATCGCGATCGCGGCCATGACCGCGCCACCGATGAGCTTGAGGACGCGGCCCCGACCCTCGTCGAGGCGCACCGAGGCGAGGGTGACGAGCGCCGCGACGAGGAGAGCGACCTCGACACCGAGGTAGACGAGGAGGTAGACGGCGAGCAGGCCGAGGAAGCCCGCTCCGTCGACGCCGGCCTCGCTCACGAGCCCCGTCCAGACCAGGGGCAGCCCCGCGGTGCACGGCAGCTCGATGATCGCCACGCCCGCGGCGAGCGCGACGGTGATCGCGAGGACCACCGGCAGGGGCTTGTCCTCGCGCACCGAGCGCCCACCCCGGTAGATGCGGGGCTTGAAGCGGTCGGGGATCGACAGGCTCACGCCCTGTTTGAAGGCGAAGTAGTCCTTGATGTTCACGGCGGCGAAGGCCAGCGCCAGTGCGGCGACCGCGAAGCGGATCGGATCGGCGAAGCCGGCCACGGCGAAGGCGGCGAAGAGCCCCGCGATGAAGACGCCGTAGATCGTCGCGGTCACGAGGAGGAACGTGAGCCCCACCGCCGCGACGCGGGCGCGGGAGCGCGTGTGGAGGATCATCGCGAGCAGGACGGTGAGCACCCACAGCGAGCAGGGGTTGAAGCCGTCGACGAAGGCGATGAGCGCGGTCGCCGCGACGAGCGGCTGCCCAGCGAGCTCGACCTCCCCGAAGGGTCCGAGGCCGACACGCGCGGAGCGCTCGCCGGCCTCGGCGGCCTCGCCGGGCCCCTCGGCCTCGGCGACCTCCAACGTCGTGGTCCCGGCCTGCTCGGCGCCCTGCGGCGACGCCTCGCGCGGCCCGTCGGCGCGCGCCTCACCGCCGCCCGCCGTCGACGCGAGGGCGGTGAGCAGCGTGACGACGAGGGCGAGCAGCGCGAGCACGGTCCCGGCGCGCGCCACCGCGCGCCAGGGCATGAGCCCTACCGTCGACCTCATCGCCCCTCCTCCTGGTCCCACGGGCCCCGTCGCGCGGTCCGGCACGGGGCCGCGGCCAGCTGCCGGGACACCGCATCCACGGTACTGCCCCGCCCAGGGAGCCGTAATGCGCCTCCGGGCAGCGTGCACCGACCCTCGTCCCCCGAGGCCGGTCCCCTCGTCCTACGTGTCGTCGCTCGGGCCGGTGCGGCGCTCCTCGTCGTCGGGGAAGCCGACGACGCGGTCGCCCTCGCGGAGGTCGCCGATCGCGGGGTCGTCGTAGCGCAGCGTCCGCCCGTCGCGGACGACGGCGATCGTCCGCTGACCGGGCAGGTCGGCGACGCCGGCACCGGCCTCCCCCGACGTCACCTCGTGCTCGACGAGCGCGAGGCCGTAGTCGGTGTGGAGGAGGTCGCTCACGATCTGCCCCACGCGGGGGTTGCGGCTCGTGAGCCCGAGCAGCCGCCCAGAGGTCTCCGCCGAGACGATCGCCTCGTCGGCGCCGCTCTGACGCAGGAGGTGGGCGTTCTCCTCCTCGCGCACCGAGGCGACGATCGTGGCCTGGGGAGCGAGCTCCCGCGCGGTCAGCGTCGTGAGCACCGCGGCGTCGTCGCGGCTGGGGGCGATGATGACGCCCCGCGCACGCTCGACACGGGCCTCGCGCAGCACCTGTGCCCGGGAGGCGTCGCCGACGACGACGGTGTAGCCCTCGGCGCGGGCCTCGTCGGCGGCCTCGCGGCGCAGCTCGACGACGACGACGTCCTCCGGGCTCACGCCGTCCTCGCACAGCGCCCTCGCCGCCGAGCGGCCCTTCACCCCGAAGCCGGTGATGATGTAGTGCTCGTTCACGCGTCGCCTCCATCGGTCGCGGCGGTGCGCCTCGCGCCAGCGCTCGGTGAGCAGCTCCACGGTCGTGCCGACGAGGAGCAGGAGGAAGCCGACCCTCGCCGGGGTGATGACGAGCACCGTCGCGAGGCGCGCGCCCGTCGTGACCGGTGTGATGTCGCCATAGCCGGTCGTCGTCGTCGTCACCGAGGCGTAGTAGAGCGCGTCGACGAGGCCGATCTCGCCCCCGGTCTCGTCGACGAAGCCGTCGCTGCCGAGGAGGACGGTGACCGCGACGACGAGCAGGAGCCCGAGCGCGAGCAGCCCCCGCAGCGCGAGGGCCTGCAACGGCGGTCGCGGGCGGATCGGCGGCTGGGCCCTGATCTGCCCTCCGGCCGGGCCCGCCTCGTCGGACGGGTCCCGACGGGGTCGGCCGGGGCTAGGCGTCGACGACATCGACGTGGCGCGCGTTGCGCTCGATCCACTCGCGGCGATCGGCGGCCGACTCGCCCATGAGCAGGCTGAAGACCTCGTCGGCGCGGGCGGCGTCGTCGACGCTGACCCGCAGCAGCGTGCGCTTCGCGGGGTCCATCGTCGTCTCCCACAGTTGCGTCGCGTCCATCTCCCCGAGGCCCTTGAAGCGCTGGGGCTCGACGTTGCCCGCACCCTTGAAGACGGTGCGGAGCAGCGCGTCGCGCTCGCGGTCGGTCATCGCGTAGCGCACGGTGTCGCCCTTGCGCAGCTGCCACAGCGGCGGCTGGGCGAGGAAGAGGTGCCCCCCGTCGACGAGCTTGGGCATGAGCCGGTAGAAGAACGTGAGCAGCAGCGTCGTGATGTGCCCGCCGTCGACGTCGGCGTCGGCCATGAGGACGATCTTGTGGTAACGCAGCCGGGCGTAGTCGAAGTCGTCGCCGATGCCCGTGCCGATCGCGCGGATGAGGTTCTGGATCTCGGCGTTGGCGAGGACCTTCTGCAACTGCGCGCGCTCGACGTTGAGCACCTTGCCGCGCAGCGGCAGGATCGCCTGGGTGTGGCGGTCGCGCGCGAGCTTCGAGGACCCGCCGGCGGAGTCGCCCTCGACGATGTAGAGCTCGGACTCCGAGGGCGTGCGCGAGGAGCAGTCGGCGAGCTTGCCGGGCAGGCCCGCCGAGGTCTGGTCGAGCAGCCCCTTGCGCCGCGTGAGGTCGCGGGCGTGGCGCGCGGCCTCACGGGCCTTCGCCGCGACCTGGGCCTTGCGGACGATGCGCCGGCCCGCGGTGGGGTTCTGGTCGAGCCACTCGGTGAGCGCCTCGTTGGCCGCGCGCTCGATGAAGCTGCGCATGATCGCGCTGCCGAGCTTGCCCTTGGTCTGCCCCTCGAACTGCGGGTCGGGCATCTTCACGCTGATGACCGCCCGCAGCCCCTCCCGCAGGTCCTCCCCGGTGAGGCTCGGGTCGCCCTTGCGGAAGGCCTTGTTCGCCTGACCCCAGCGGTTGAGCGTGCCGGTGAAGGCCTTGCGGAAGCCCTCCTCGTGCGCCCCCCCGTCGGCGGTCCTGATGATGTTGACGTAGCTGCGGGTGCGCTCGTCGCTCGCGCCAGCCGCCCAGCTCACCGCGAGGTCGCACGCGAGCGCCCGGCCGTCGACGACCTCCTCGGCACTGATGCGCACGGGCTTGGTGAGCAGCGCCTGGTCGTCACCCATGAGCTCGGCGACGAAGTCCTCGAGGCCGCGGGTGAAGCGGAAGGTGTGCGACTGCCCGTCGCGCTCGTCGCTGAGGTCGATGCGCAGCCCCGGGGTGAGCAGCGCGGTCTCGCGCAGCCGCGACACGATGAGGTCGGCGTCGAGCTCGACGGCGTCGAAGATCTCGGCGTCGGGCCAGAAACGCACCGTCGTCCCGCTGCGCTTGCCGCGGCCGACCTTGGCGAGCGCCTCGACGCGCCGACCCCTCGCGAAGGCGATCGCGTAGCGCTGGCCCTCGCGCGAGACCTCGACCTCGGTACGCGAGGACAGCGCATTGACGACCGACACGCCGACGCCGTGGAGGCCACCGGAGACCGCATAGGCCTGTTGGTCGAACTTGCCGCCCGCGTGGAGCTTGGTGAGGACGACCTCGACGGCGGGCCGGCGCTCCTTGACGTGCCGCTCCACGGGGATGCCGCGGCCGTCGTCGGTGATCTCCACCCCGCCGTCGGTCCGCAGGCGGACGATGATGCGCGATGCGTGCCCGGCGAGGTGCTCGTCGACGGCGTTGTCGACGACCTCCCAGACGAGGTGGTGCAGCCCGCGTCGGTCGGTCGAGCCGACGTACATGCCGGGTCGCTTGCGGACCGCCTCGAGGCCCTCGAGGACGGCGATGGAGTTGGCGTCGTAGGGCCGGCTCACGGCGCGCGGCGACCTCCTGTGCGGTGCGGTGGGCCCATCTTGCCAGGCCACCCCCGCCGCGGCGCGTAACCGTCCCCGGCGCTCAGGCCAGCAGCAGCCAGACGATCGCGACGAACACCACGAGTCCCGCGGCGAGCGTCGCGAGGCGGAAGGCCACCCCCGAGGCGCGGCCCCGCTCGGCGGGACCCTGCGCGTCGTCGACGAACGCCTGGAACATCGCGGTGTCGGCGCCGGGGTCGAGGTCGGCATCGGCGTCGTGTGCGGCGTCGCCGGGCGGGTCGGGCCGGTCGTCGTGCTCGGGGTCGGGATGATCGCTCACGGCCTCGGCCTCCCTGGTCGCGGTGGACGGCAGCGTAGTCGGTGCTCAAGGGCGAGGCGAGGCGGTCGCGCCAGCGAGGAAGGCGCGCAGCACCGCGAGCGCCTCGGCGACGTTGCCCTCAGGCACCCACTCCCCCGCCTGGTGCGCCTGGGCGGTCAGCCCCGGCCCGTAATTCAGCGCGGGCACCCCGACGCTCGTGAAGCGCGCGACGTCGGTCCAGGCCTGCTTCGGGGCGACCGGGGCCTCGGCGGCGGCGACGAAGCGCTCGACGAGCGGGGCGCTGCGATGCGGCAGCGCCGAGGGGGCGGCATCGACGATCCGCACCTGCCCCCGGCCGTCGACGATCGACGTGAGGTGCGCGATGGCCTCGTCGACGCTCCGGCAGGGACTAAACCTGTAGTTGAGGTTGAGGTTGAGGGTTGGCGGGATGACATTGCGGGCGTTGTCGGTCCAGACCTGTGTCGCGCTGAGGACCTCCCGGTAGCGCAGGCCGTCGACGTCGACGTCGAGTGGCTCGAGGTCGGCGAGGTCGCCGAGGAGGGGCAGGGCACGCGACACCGCGCTATCGCCCTGCCAGGGCCGCGCGGCGTGGGCGGCCCGACCCGCGACGGTGACGTGGGCGTTGAGCGCGCCGAGGCAGCCGAGCTGGACCTCGAGGTCGGTGGGCTCGAGGACGATCGCGAGGTCGGCCTCGGCGAGCTCGCCGCAGGCGGCGAGGACGTCGCCGAGCTCGTTGCCGTCGTGGGGGCCCTCCTCGCCGGCATAGGCCACGAGCCGCAGGGCGTAGGGGCTCTCGGCGCGTAGCGCGGCGTCCTCGAAGCAGGCCATCGCCACCGCGAGCCCGCTCTTCATGTCACTTGCCCCCCGGCCGACGACCCGCCCGTCGACGCGCCGAGGCACACGGTCCTCCTCGGTCGGCGGGACGACGTCGGTGTGCCCGACGAGCAGGACCGAGGGGCGCTCGGGGTCGTGCTCACCGACGACGAGGGAGTGCCCGACGCGCTGGACCGCCTCCGCGGCGTAGCGCGCGGCGAGCCAATCGGCGATGGGGCCCTCCTCGCCGGTGACGCACGGCAGGGCGAGGAGGTCGACGAGGAGGTCGAGGGTCTCAGACGGCGACATCGTGCTCGCGCAGCGCGTCGTTGAGGCTGACCTTGTCGTCGGTCTCGGCGCTGCGGTAGCCGATGACGAGCGCGCAGGGGATCTGGTACTCCCCGGCCGGGAACGTCCGCGACCGCGAGCCGGGGATGACGATGCCCCGCGCGGGCACCCGGCCCTTGACGGTGACCGGCTCGGTCCCGGTGACGTCGATGATCGGCACCGAGGCGGTGAGCACGACCCCGGCGCCGAGCACCGCGCCCTCCTCGACGACGACGCCCTCGGTGACGACGCAGCGCGACCCTACGAAGGCCCGGTCCTCGACGATCACCGGACGGGCGCCCGGCGGCTCGAGGACCCCGCCGATGCCGACCCCGCCGGCGAGGTGGACGTCGCGGCCGACCTGCGCGCAGGAGCCGACCGTCGCCCACGTGTCGACCATCGTGCCCGAGCCCACCCGCGCGCCGATGTTGACGTAGCTCGGCATGAGCACCGCGCCGCGCTCGACGAAGGCGCCGCGGCGCACGACCGCCGGCGGCACGACCCGGACCCCGGCGTCGGCGTAGCCGTCCTTGAGCGGCACCTTGTCGTGGTACTCGAACGGGCCGACCTCGATCGTGGCCATCGCGCGCTGGCGGAACGACAGCAGCACGGCGCGCTTGAGCCACTCGTGGACGATCCAGGCGCCGTCGACCTTCTCGGCGATGCGGGCCTGGCCGCGGTCGAGGAGGTCGAGGGCCTCGTCGACGGCGGCGCGCGCCTCGGGCTCGTCGTGGGTCCCCTCGGCGAACGCGACGTCGATGCGCTCGGCGAGGTGGGCGGTGTCGGTCATCGTGGGTGCCTCCTCGGCACGACGCACGCCTCGCGCGCCGTCGTGCCCGTCGCGGGAACGGCGGGCAGCGTAGCGCCGGTGCGCTAGCGGCCCGGTGCGCTAGCGGCCCGGCAGCGCCCCGGCGTCGATGGCCTCCTGCCAGCGCGCCACCGCGGCGTGGCAGCCCTCGACGTCGGGCACGAGCGCGAGACGCAACCACCCGACGCCCGCGGGCCCGAAGGCGCGTCCGGGCGTGGCGACGACGCGGTGGCGCAACAGCCCCTCGGCGTACGCGGCGTCGTCACCACCCGGGACGGCGACCCAGAGGTAGAAGGTCGCCTCGCTGCCGCTGACCTCGAGCCCCGCGCGGGCGAGGAAGTCGAGGAGGATCGCGCGCTTGGCGTCGAAGACCTCGCGGCGACGGGCAGCGTGGGCGTCGTCGCTCCAGGCCGCCGCCGCGGCGCGCTGCACGAAGGCGGGGCTCGCCGTCCCGGTGTCCCGACGCAGGGTGCGCTGGTCGGCGAGCAGCCCGGCGTCGCCGACGAGCGCGCCGGAGCGGTACCCGGTCATCCCCGAGCGCTTCGAGCAGCTGAAGGCCACGATGACCCCGGTGAGGTCGCCCTCGCAGGCTTCGAGCAACGACGCGGGCCGACGCTGTCCCGGGTAGACGTCGGCGTAGCACTCGTCGGAGGCGAGGACGACGCCGTGGGACCGGGCGGCCTCGAGGGCGCGCCGGTAGCCGTCGCGGTCGAGCATCGCGCCGGTGGGGTTGTGCGGGTAGTTGAGCCACGCGATCGCCGCGCGGTCGAGCCGCGTCGGGGCGAGCGCCTCGAGGCGCAGCTGCCAGTCCTCCGCGGCGGTGAGGGTGACCGGGTCGCTCTCCCCCCCGGCAAAGCGCGTGCCACGCTCGTAGATCGGGTACCCGGGTGTGCCCCAGAGCACCGCGCGCTTGGGTCCGGCAGGGTCGATGAGGCCGAAGGGCAGGTGGAAGATCCCCTCCTTCGAGCCCGACGTCGGCAGGACCTGCGTGTCGGGGTCGACCTCGACGGCGAAACGGCGTCGCACCCAACCGGCGACCGCCTGGCGCAGCTCGGGCAGCCCGGCGGCGGTGGGGTACTGGCTCACGTCGTCGACGCCCTCGACGAGGGCGCGACGGATGGGCTCGGGTGTGGGCTCGATCGGATCGCCAACGCTGAAGTCGAAGAGCGTCGCACCATCGGTGGCGAGGGCGAGCTTGAGGTCCTGGATGGCGGCGAGCGGGTTGCCACCGAGCTCACGCAGCACGGGGTTCATGCCGATGAAGCGTAGCCGACGAGCTTTTGGGGAACCTTCGAGGGTCGACGTGCGTCAATAGGGCAGACTCCAAGACGGACGAGGCGCACCGCCGCGCCGGCGCCCCGTCCGGCCGGACCACGCCCGACAGGGCAGTCGCCGCGAACGCGGGGGCGAGTGAGTATCTCGCCTCGTCGGGAACAGTGGAGCCGCCGCAGGTGTTGCAACGCATGTGAACGCACGCACAAGACAACCCGCACAGAAGAAGAGCACGACGCGATCGGAGGCAGGAACGATGTCGGTCCCCGACGACCTCCTCGATCTGTACTTCTCCGAGCTCGGCAAGGTTCGTCTGCTCACCGCAGAGGACGA
Organism: Nitriliruptorales bacterium; assembly: GCA_007133145.1. Classification (GTDB taxonomy): domain Bacteria; phylum Actinomycetota; class Nitriliruptoria; order Euzebyales; family Egibacteraceae; genus T1Sed10-49. The sequence continues at coordinate 993 of SLNF01000153.1, read as the reverse complement.
GATCCGGCTCGCGAAGACGATCGAGGCCGGGCGCGAGGCGTCCGCGACGCTCGAGGAGCAGGGCAGCACGCTGCCGCTGGCCGAGCGGCGCGCGCTGCAGCGGCGTGAGCGCGAAGGCCAGCAGGCCTTCGACCACTTCGTTGCCGCGAACCTCCGTCTCGTCGTGTCCGTCGCCGCGCAGTTCTCGAAGCGGTCGACACTTGACCTCGGCGAGCTCATCCAGGAGGGCAACCTCGGGCTGCTGCGCGCCGTGGAGAAGTTCGACTGGCGTCGCGGCTACAAGTTCTCGACGTACGCGACGTGGTGGATCCGGCAGGCGATCCAGCGCGGCGTCGCCGGCAGCGAGCGCACCATCCGGCTGCCGGTCGCCCTGCACGACGCGCTCGTCAAGGTCCGCGCCGCGGCCGCGAGGATCGAGTCGGAGACCGGTCGCGAGCCGACCGTCGAGGAGCTCGCTTCGGCGACGAAGCTCTCCTCGGCCAAGGTCACCCGCGCGATGGAGGGCGACCACGCGATGACCTCCCTCGACCGACCGGTCGGCTTCGACTCTGACGCGAGCGACCTCGGTGAGTTCGTCGCCGTCGCTGAGGACGCCCCCGACGACGAGGTCGTGGAGCGCACCTTCATGGAGGGGCTCTTCGATCTCGCCCGAGACCACCTCGATGAGCGCAGCTGGTACGTGCTGCAGCGGCGCTACGGCCTCGACGGTACGCAGGCCATGACGCTTGACGCCCTCGGCCGCGAACTTGGACTCTCCCGTGAGTCGGTTCGCAAGATCGAGAACCAGGCGCTCGTGAAGCTCCAGACCGAACTGGGGGTCAGCGCCGCGGCCTAGGACACTGCTGATTTTGTCGTTGGGGTTGCTCGGTTTGTGTGTGTTCGTCTGCGATACTTGGGTTTATGGCGATCGGGATGGCGAAGACGCAGGGTGAGTTCCTCGACGCGGCGGTGCTGCTGGCCGATCAGCTCGAGGAGGGGTCGGTGTATCGGCTG
>SLNF01000054.1 GCA_007133145.1 Nitriliruptorales bacterium | reverse complement strand
GGTGTGTGGGGGTGGTGGCAGCTGGTGGGGCGGTGGTGGCGCCGGCTCCGCTGTGCTGTCGAATACATGTTCGAAGTATGCCCCGTATGACGGTGGCTGTCAAGGGTTTTCCATCGATTGTGGGAACTTTCTTGGCGTTCTTGGTTACGACATAGCGCCAGCACCGATGGGGCGGCCTGACTCGCCGCGCCGGGCGGCCCCTGCCACGGACCTCCGTAGCGGCGGCGCCACCGGTGCCCGCCGCGACGCTCCAAGGCATCACCGAGCAGGCCACCCCGGTCGCGGCCCACCAAACGCCAGATCTTGCGGCGAAGCCGGCCGTTCAGTCGGCGGCGAACAGCGCGGCGATGCTGGCCTCGTCGACCGGCCGGGCCACTCCCGTCTCGGTGACGACCGCAGTGATGAGCCCCGCAGGCGTGACGTCGAAGGCCGGGTTGCGGGCCGGGCTGTCGGAGGGAGTGAGGGTGACCGCGCCGACGGCCGTGCGGACCTCGTCCGCGTCGCGCTCCTCGATCTCGATCGCCGCGCCGTCGGGCGTGGCCGCGTCGATCGTGGAGACCGGCGCGACGACGAGGAACGGCAGGCCATGGTGGGCCGCGGCGATCGCGAGGGCGTAGGTGCCGACCTTGTTCGCGGTGTCGCCGTTCGCGGCGATGCGGTCGGCGCCGACGAGGACGGCATCGACGTCGCCGGCGGCCATGAGCGCTGCCGCCGCCCCGTCGACGGCCACGGCGTGGGGCATGCCGAGGGCGTCGGCCTCGTAGGCGGTGAGCCGGGCGCCCTGGAGCAGCGGCCGGGTCTCGTCAACGAGGAGCCGGGCCATGCGCCCCTCCTCGAAGACCGTGCGCGCGACGCCGAAGGCCGTGCCGATGCCCTGGCAGGCGAGCATCCCGGTGTTGCAGTGGGTGAGCAGCCCGAGCTCGCCGTCGACGAGCTCGGCGAGCAGGTCGGCGCCGTGCCGGCCGATCGCCCGGCAGGCCTCGGCGTTGTCCTCGTCGATGCGCCGCGCCTCGGCGAGGAGGTCGGCGGGGTCCGGCCCGGCCGCGGCGGTGCGCGCCGCCGCCCAGCCGAGGTTGACCGCGGTCGGCCGCTGGGCGGTGAGGTAGGCCGCCGCGTCCTCGGGGGTCCAGCCCGTGTGGGCGCCGAGGACGACGCCGTAGGCGGCGGCGACGCCGAGCGCCGGCGCGCCGCGGACCCGCAGCGCCCTGATTGCCTCGGCGAGGGTTTCGAGGTCGGCGCAGTCGACGACGAACTCCTCGGCCGGCAGTCGCGTCTGGTCGAGTAGCTGGACGACCGGACCGTCCGGCCGCTCCTGCCAGCGCACCGCGAACAGCTCACCCATCGACCGCCTCCTCGTCTCGTGGAGCGGAGTATGCGCACCGCGCACAGCGGGCCTCAAGCCGCGTCGCGCCGCGCCGCGCCGCGGCTTTCCGCGCTCGTCGTCGTGGCGCGCCGCTGTCGTCGTCGTGCTGGTTCGTCGGGCGCACCGCCGCCTGGAGGCCACCGCGCTGTTGGCTCCAGGCCCTAGTCGAGCAGCGCCTGCGGCTCGAGCGCGACGATGCCGGTGGCCCCGAGCGCCCGGAGGTCGGACAGCCGTGACCACAGCTCCTCGGCGCCAACGACGAAATGCACCGCGACGAGATCCTCGCGTCCGGCGAGCGGCAGCACCGTCGGCGAGGCGAGCCCCGGGAAGAGCTCGCGCAGCGCCTCGAGCCGCTCGGCGGGCACGTGGAGCATGACGTAGCGGTGCCGCTGCGCGGCGAGGACCGCCTCGAGGCGCAGGGTGAGGTCGTCGATCGCAGCGTGACCGGGCTGGGCGACGAGCTCGGCCTCGCAGGCGGCGATCTCCTCGAGGACCCGCAGGCGGTTGGCGCGCAGGCTGCGGCCGGTCTCACGGAGGTCGACGAGCGCGTCGGCAATGCCGGCGGCGACGACGCCCTCGAGCGAGCCGCCCATCTCCAGGACGGTGACCTCGACGCCGCGCTCGCTGAAGAAGCGCTCGGCGGCGCGCGGCAGGTGCGTGGCGACGGTCGCGCCTGCGAGGTCGACGGCGCCGACCCGGTCGTCGTCGTCGCGGCTGGCCACGACCAGGTCGGAGCGGCTGAAGCCCAGCGGGGTGCGCCGCAGCGCCTCGAGGTCGTTGTCGAGGACGAGGTCGGTGGCGATGAACGCCGCGTCGAGCCCGCCGGCAGCCAGCGCCGCGGCGGCGTCGCGCGAGCGCATCTCGAGGAACTCGATGCCGTCGACCGCGGCGATCGCCCCGCCGCCGGTCAGCCCCGAGGTGCGGTAGCCCGCCGTCGACAGCAGCGTGAGGCAGTCCTCCCGCAGCCGGCCCTTCGACGGCACCGCGACGCGGACACGCTCAACCATCGCCGTGTTCCTCCTGGATCCGGGCCCGCGGCGTCGCCCCGCGGCGGGCGGCGAGCTCGTCGGTGACCGCGGCGAGGGGGATGCCGGCGCCGACGAGCCCGGCGAGGACGTGGAAGAGCACGTCGGCGGCCTCGGCGGCGGCGCGGTCGGCGTCGACCTCGGGGCGGGTGAGCTCGAGGCAGAGCTCGTAGGCCTCCTCGATGATCTTGCGGGAGGCGCGCTCGGGGTCGACGAGCAGCGTCGCGGAGTACGAGCCCGCCGGCGGGTTGGCCTTGCGGTCGCGCAGGACCGCTTCGAGGTCGGCGAGCTCCACCTAGGTCCCCTGGTCGTAGCTGGCGAGGTAGCGGACCTGCTCGGGGGTGAGCTCGTCGATCGCCGTGCCCATCGCCGCGAGCTTGAGACGGGCGACCTCGG
>SLNF01000105.1 GCA_007133145.1 Nitriliruptorales bacterium | reverse complement strand
TCGGCGTCGAGGGCGGCGACGAGGTCCTCGGCGCCGGGGGTCGCGACGACGCCGAGGCGGCGCGCGGCGGCCTCGCCGTCGCCGCCGGGCAGCGCGAGGCCGATGAGCAGGGTGACGAGCAGCGGCAGGGCGACGATGAAGAACAGCGACGTGCGGTCGCGGGTGAGCCGCCGCAGGCCCACCGCGACGATCGCCCCGATCGCCCCTGCCGTCGATGCGCGTGTCGGGCTCATGCGGTCAACCTCCGCTGCAGCAGGGGGACGGCCAGGGCGGTGCTCGCGACGGCGAAGCCGGCGATGACCGCGAGTGGCAGGGCGATGTCGGCCAGGCCCGCGCCGTCGGCGGCGAGGTCGGTGAAGGCCCGCAGCGCCCAGCCGTTGGGGGTGGCCAGCGCGAGGGTGCGCAGGGTCTCGGGCAGCTCGTGGAGCATGATGAAGTGCCCGCCGACGATCGCGAGGCCGAAGGCGAGCATCGCCGCGTAGCCGTCGGCCTGGCTCGGCGTGCGGGCGAACGCGGTGACGAGCGCGGTGAGCCCGCCCACGGCGAGGATCGTCACGGCGATGAGCGCGAGCACCGGTCCGGGGTCGCCCCAGCGCACGTCGAAGAGTGTGACGCTCACGCCCCAGACGATGCTGATCGAGACGAACCCGAGCAGCATCGAGGCCAGCGTCTTGCCCACCGGTGCCGCCCAGGCCGGCGCGGGTGAGGCGAGCACGCGGGCGAGCTGCCCGCCTCGACGCTCGGCGAGCAGGCTGCGCGGGGCGGCTGAGAGGGTGAAGAAGACGAAGAGCAGGGCCATCGACGGGCCGAAGTAGCTCGCGGCGCCGAAGGCCTCCCCGCCGGCGTCGACGTCGACGAGCTCGACGGCGGGGGTGGCCAGGGCCACGACGTCCTCGGGCAGGGCGGCGAGGGCGGCCTCGGGATCGTCGGCGACCTCGGCTGGGTCGAGGTCGGTGAGCCCCTTGGGCGGCTCGGTGAGCCCGGCGTCGGCGACGGCGCCCTGGAGGCGGCCGACCTCGGCGAGGAAGCTCGTCGTGAGGGCCTCGAGGGTGTCCCCGGCGACCTCGCGGTCGGCGCGGCGCACGACCTCGATCGTGGCCTGTCCGCCGTCGGCGAAGGCCGCGTCGAGGCCGTCGGGCACGATGACGCCGACGTCGGCGCGGCCGTCGGTGACGGCCTCGGTGACCGCCGTGGCGCCTTGCCCGGAGGTGAGGTCGATGAGCTCGTCGTCGACGAGCGCGGCGAGCAGCCCCTCGGTGTAGGCCTCGGCGATCTGTCCCTCTTCGGGCGCGCTCACCGCGACCTCGGCGTGGAAGCCGCCACCGCCGCCGAAGGCCGCGGAGACGATGACGGCGAGCACCGCCGGGGCGACGAGCGCGGCGAGCAGGCCCGAGCGGTCGCGCAGTCGGCGGCGCAGCTCGAGGACGGTGACGTGGAGCGCGGTCGGCATGGCGGCACCCTCGTGGGTCGTGGGTGGGAGCGCGGGTGGTCGCGGCCTCTAGTTGCGCAGGGCCCGGCCGGTGAGGCTGAGGAAGACCGCCTCGAGGTCGGGCTCGGTGACGACGACGCCGGCGACCGACGCGCCGGCCTCGGCCACCGCGCCGACGAGCGGCGCGACGAGCGCGGCCCCGTCGGTGCTCAGCGCGGTGAGGCGCTGCTCCTCGACGGTGACCTGCTCGCAGCCGGGCAGCCCGTCGAGCGCGGCAAGGACGGCCGAGGGGTCGCCGTGGAGGTCGAGGTCGACACGGTCGAGCCCGGAGATCGAGGCGACGAGCTCACGGCGGGTGCCCTCGGCGATCATCCGGCCGTGGTCGACGATGCCGATGCGGTCGCAGAGCCGCTCGACCTCCTCCATGTAGTGGGAGGTGTAGAGCAGCGCCATGCCCTCGGCGCCGAGCCGGTCGACGCTCTCGAGGATCGCGTTGCGGCTCTGCGGGTCGACGCCGACGGTCGGCTCGTCGAGGACGAGCAACTGCGGCTCGTGGAGCAGGCCCGCGGCGATGTTGAGCCGGCGCTTCATCCCCCCGGAGTAGGTCCCGGCGAGGTCGCCGGCGCGCTCGGTGAGGCCGACGACCTCGAGGCAGGTGTCGATGCGCTCACGCAGCCGCGTGCCCGCGAGGCCGTAGAGACGGCCGAAGAACGTGAGGTTCTCCCGGGCGCTGAGGTCGGGGTAGATCGCGAGGTCCTGCGGCACGAAGCCGATGCGCGCCTTGGCCTCGGCGGGCGCGGCGAGCATGTCGACGCCGGCGACGACGACGCGCCCCTCGTCGGGGCGCTGCAGGCCGCACAGCATCGAGATCGTCGTCGTCTTGCCCGCGCCGTTGGGGCCGAGCAGCCCGTAGGCCTCGCCCGGCGCGATCGTGAAGCCGACCCCGTCGACGGCGACGTGGTCGCCGTAGGCCTTGCGCAGTCCCTCGCAGCGGACGAGGTCGGCGGTGCCCTGCCCCGCGGCGGTGGACGGCTCGGTCGTGGCGCCCTCGTCGACGGCGCTCGACGCGCGCGGCTGCATGCTCATCGCGGTTCCCCCTTCGGCCGGTCCCCCGACTGGTCCCCCGACCGGTCCTTGGCCCACCACCCGCAGCGGGCCACCCCGGACCGTCTAGCCCGGACGGTTGAAACCGTACGGTAGGCTGGACCCGATGTCAACCGACCCGCCAGGAGGGGCCCCCGAGGGGCTCGAGGAGCTGTGGCCGCAGCTCACGACGACGAGCTTCGTCGTCCTCGGCCTCATCGCCCAGGTCGGCCCGGCGACGAGCTACGACCTCCAGCGCGAGGCGGCGGAGTCGATCGGCCACTACTGGGC
>SLNF01000312.1 GCA_007133145.1 Nitriliruptorales bacterium | reverse complement strand
TCGACCAGCTCGGCAGGGCCCTCACCGACCTCCGCGTGTCGGTGACCGACCGCTGCAACTTCCGCTGCACGTACTGCATGCCGCGCGAGCGCTTCGGCCCCGACCACGCCTTCCTCGAGCGCGACGAGCTGCTGTCCTTCGAGGAGATCGCGGCGGTGGTGCGCGTCCTCACGGGGTTCGGTGTGCGCAAGGTCCGCCTCACCGGCGGTGAGCCGCTCGTGCGCCGCGACCTCCACCGGCTCGTCGGTCTCCTCGCCGACCTCGACGGCATCGACGACCTCGCGCTCACGACGAACGGATCGCTGCTGGGGCGCCACGCTGGGGCCCTCGCCGAGGCCGGCCTCGACCGCGTGAGCGTGAGCCTCGACAGCCTCGACGAGCGGGTCTTCGCCGCGATGGCCGACACGAGCGTGCCGCTGCGGGCGGTCCTCGACGGCGTCGGCGCGGCCCTTGCCGCGGGTCTCACCCCGGTCAAGGTCAACGCCGTCATCCGCCGGGGCGTCAACGACGGTGGGATCGTCGATCTCGCCCGCTACGGACGGGAGCGCGGCGTCATCGTGCGCTTCATCGAGTTCATGGACGTCGGGCGCACGAACGGCTGGCGCCTCGACGAGGTCGTCCCGGCCGAGGAGATGCTCGCGCGCCTCGACGAGGCCTTCCCGCTCGAGCCGATCGACGGCGGCCCCGAGGGTCAGGTCGCCGAGCGCTACCGCTACCGCGACGGTGGCGGCGAGGTCGGCGTCATCGCCTCGGTGTCGCAGCCGTTCTGCGGCACCTGCACCCGCGCGCGCCTCTCGGCGATCGGTGAGCTCTTCACCTGCCTCTTCGCCGTCGGTGGCACCGACCTGCGGGCAGCGCTGCGCGGTGGTGTTGGCCCCGAGGAGCTCGCGGCGATCGTGCGTCGAGTGTGGCAGGTCCGCACCGACCGGTACTCCGAGCTGCGCTCGAGCGCGACCCGCGACCTCCCCCGGGTGGAGATGAGCTACATCGGCGGATGAGCGCCGCCCTACCGCGCCGCCGGGAGCGGGGGTCGCGATCGCGCCGGCAGATCATCGGCGCCGTTGACGTGTGCCGTCCACCGAGACGTGCGAGGATGACGCGAAACCGGTGCGACACCGGTCGGCCGCCGGGCAGGCGCGCCGCGCCGATGCCCGTGCCGGTCGCGCTCGCGTAGGAGCGAGGACCCCCGAGGACGACCCAGCAGCGGAGGGAGACCCCATGACGGAGCTCAAGAAGGCCGCCGACGCACCGGAGACCCGGCCGGCGTTCGCCGACCTCATCCACTTCGACGAGGAGAAGAGCGGCGCAGCGGAGGCCGATCCCGCTGGCGTGGACAAGAAGGCCGCCGCGGGCATCGTCGGTGCGCTCGCGGCGCTCTTCGTCGTCTTCCGCATCCGGCGGCGCCGCAAGCGCCGCTAGCCAGGCCCCCTGAGGCCAGCGGACTCGTCGCTGGCCTCATCGGTATCCGAGGCGCCGCCGCTGCCGCCTGCCCCCCGGGCGTCGGTGCGCGGCGCGTCGCGCGTCCGCGACGCCATGGCCGACGGGGCGAGCGCGCCGACGAGTGCGACGACCTCCTCACGGTCGGCTCGGACCTGGGCGAGGTCGTCGCCCCGCTCGATGAGCGTGATCCACCCGCGCCACGAGCGGGCGACGGCGACGACCGCCTCGAGTGCCCGCACGGCGACGAGCCCGAGCACGGGCGACGCGGCGATGATCGCGAGCCGCGGCAGCCAGCCGTCCCAGGGCGCGAGCCAGGCGACGACGATCCACATCGGCGGGAACAGCACGACGCCCGAGAGGAGACGCGCGGTGCCCTTGAGCAGGGGATCGCGGATCACCCGACCGGCCCAGTGCACCCCCCAGTACGGCAGGGCGTTGATGACCGCGCCGACGATCGCGAACGGCGCGACGACCGCGAGGGCGAGCGCGGTGACCAGGACGAGCCGGAAGAGCCGCCCCGCGCGGTAGCGCCCCACGAGGTAGGCGTCGCGCAGACCGAGCAGCGAGAGATCGAGCTCGTAGCGCGCGAGGCGGTCGAGCAGCCGCTCGCGGTCCTCCTCACTGGCGTGGGCGAGCTCGCGCGCCACGCGCTCGCGGTCGGCGAGCGGTACGGTGCGCGGCGGGACCCGCCCGTGCGGGCGCAGCGCGATGTCGGCCGCGCGCCCGAGCACCGCCGCCTCCCGCGTGTCCGCGGCCTCCGGGGTGACCGCCGCCATGCGCTCGGCGATCTCGACGGTGAGCGTGCGCACCGCGTCGTGGTTGTCCTCGTCGCTCGAGGCCCCTGGCTCGACGAATCGGTCGATCTCAGCGTCGAGGTCGATCGGCTCGGCGACCTGCACGAGGGCGCGTGAGCGCAGCGCGACGCGGTCCTCGTAGGTCAGGCCGATCGGCAGGATGCGCAGCCCCCGTGCCCCCTCACTGCGGGCGCCGAGGGCGATGCGGGCCGCGCCGGTGCGGACCGGCGCGAGCGCCGGCGTGCGGCTCACCGCGCCCTCGGGAAACAGCGCCACGGCCTTGTTGCGGACGAGGAACTCCTGGCAGGTCGAGAACGCCGAGCGGTTGCCGCTCAGATCGTCGGTGTCCTGTCGGCGGTGGACCGGCACGAGCCCGGCGAGCCAGAGGAAGGGCCGGCGCCACGGCCGCTCCCACAGCGCAGCCTTCGCGACGAAGCGGGGCACGCGTCCGAGGCCGTGGACGACGAGCGCGGCGTCGACGAGGGCGTTGAAGTGGTTCGCGACGACGAGCAGCGGCGTGTCGGTGGGGATGTGCTCGCGGCCGACGACCTCGATGTCGCGGAAGAAGCCGCG
>SLNF01000330.1 GCA_007133145.1 Nitriliruptorales bacterium | reverse complement strand
CGAGCGCGCACGACGTCGCCACGGGCGAGGAGGCGCGGGTGCGCCTGCTGTCCGCCGCGCAGGGCTGGGCGGTCGACGTCGTCCTCGCGGCCGGGCTGCGGCTCGCACCCGGCCCGCCGCTGTGCCTGCGGGGCGCCGCACCGCCGACGCCCTACCTGCCCCACGGCTTCGTGTTCTGAGCCCGGCGAGGAGGAGACGACGATGATCCCCCGCTACACGCTGCCCGCGATGGGCGCGCTGTGGACCGACGAGGCGAAGCTCGCGACGTGGGTCGAGGTCGAGGTGCTGGCCTGCGCGGCGCACCACGAGCTCGGGATCGTGCCCGCCGCCGACCTCGCGGCGATCGAGGCCGGCGAGGTGCCCTCACCGGCCCGCGTGGCCGAGATCGAGGCGACGACCGACCACGACGTCATCGCCTTCCTCTCGGCGTTCGCCGAGACGATCCCCGACCCCGACGGCACGAACCCGAGCCGCTGGGTGCACTACGGGATGACGAGCTCCGACCTCCTCGACACCGCGCTCGGCGCGACGCTCGCGCGGGCCACCGACCTCGTGCTCGGCAAGGCCGACGGCCTCGTGGCCGCCCTCAAGGCGCGCGCGCTCGAGCACTGGGACACCCTCTGCGTCGGGCGCACCCACGGCGTGCAGGCCGAGCCGACGACGTTCGGCCACAAGCTCGCCCAGTTCGCCTTCGCCGTCGACCGCGGCCGGCGGCGTCTCCGCGCGGCGCGCGAGGCGGTCGCCGTCGGCTCGATCTCCGGTGCGGTCGGCACCTACGCCAACCTCGACCCGTTCGTCGAGGCCTACGTGTGCGAGCGCCTCGGCCTCGCCGTCGAGCCGGTCGCCACCCAGGTCGTCGCCCGCGACCGCCACGCCGAGCTGCTCGCCGCGCTCGCGGTCCTCGCAGCCTCCGTCGAGCAGCTCGGCACCGAGATCCGCCACCTCCAGCGCACCGAGGTCCGCGAGGTCGAGGAGCCCTTCGGCGCCGGGCAGAAGGGGTCGAGCGCGATGCCGCACAAGCGCAACCCCATCAAGTCCGAGCGGCTCGTCGGGCTCGCGCGGCTGCTGCGTGGCCACGCCGTGACCGCCCTCGAGAACGTCGCGCTGTGGCACGAGCGCGACATCAGCCACTCCTCGGCCGAGCGCGTCGTCCTGCCCGGCGCGCTCATCACCGCCGACTACCAGCTCGACCTCGCCCGCCGCGTCGTCGAGGGGCTCGTCGTCTTCCCCGAGCGGATGCGCGCGAACCTCGAGCTCACCCGCGGGCTGCTGTCCTCGAGCCGGGTCCTCCTCGACGTCGTCGACCGTGAGGGGATCACCCGCGACGTCGCCTACGCCCGGGTCCAGGCCGCGGCGATGCGCGCCTGGCACGACGACCGGCCCTTCGCCGAGACCCTCGCCGAGGAGGGCCTGGCCGTCGACGAGGCCGACCTCGCCCCCGAGCGCTTCCTGGTCCGCCACGGCGTCGTGCGCGAGCGCCTCGCCGCCCTCGAAGCCTGAGGCCCGGCGCCCGGCGCAGGCCGCTCGCCCGGCGTTAGCGGACGCGGAAGCCGCGGGCGTCGGGGACCGGCTCGAGCTCGGTGACCTCGACGTCGCTGACGTGGGCGCCCGGCGGGCCCTGCCCGCACCAGGCGAGGACGGCGTCGACGTCGGCGGGCTCCCCCTGCAGCTCGGCCTGCACCCGCCCGTCGGGGAGGTTGCGGACGGTGCCGGCGATGTTCCGGCGGGAGGCCTGCTCGCGCAGCGAGGCGCGGTAGAAGACGCCCTGGACGCGACCGCTCACGAGCACCCGGACCCTGCGTTCGCCCATCGTGACCGCGCTCCTCCTCGTGGCCGCGCGACCCCCTGCCTCGCGCTCGCGTCGACGCCCCGCGCAGCGGTAGGGTCGAGCCCATGGTGACCCTCGAAGGGCTCGAGCGCCTCGGCAGCGGCAAGGTCCGCGAACTCTACGCCGTCGGCGGCGACCTCCTGCTCGTCGCGACCGACCGTATCAGCGCCTACGACGTCGTCCTGCCGACACCGATCCCCGACAAGGGGCGGGTCCTCACCGGGCTCACCGACTTCTGGCTCGACGAGGTCGCCGACCTCGTCGCCCATCACCGGATCACCACCGACGTCGCGGCCTTCCCGCCCGAGCTCGCCGCCCACGCCGAGACGCTGGCGGGCCGGGCGATGCTCTGCCGGCGCGCCGAGCCGCTGCCGGTCGAGTGCGTCGTGCGCGGCTACCTCGCCGGCGGCGGCTGGCGGGAGTACCACGAGACCGGGGCGATCGGCGGGATCGCCCTGCCCGGCGGCCTCGTCGAGGCCGACGAGCTGCCGGCGCCGGTCTTCACCCCGGCGACGAAGGCCACCGAGGGTCACGACGTGAACATCGACCTCGCCCGCTTCGCCGACCTCGTGGGCCCCGACCTCGCCGAGCGTCTCGAGGTCCTGTCGCTCGCGATCTACGAGCGCGCCGCGACCCACTGCGCGCGCCACGGGATCCTGCTGGCCGACACGAAGCTCGAGTTCGGCCTCGCCGACGGCGAGCTCATCCTCATCGACGAGGTCGTCACGCCGGACTCCTCGCGCTTCTGGCCGGCCGACCGCTACGCCCCCGGCAGCCCGCAGCCCTCCTACGACAAGCAGTACGTGCGCGAGTGGCTCGACGCCCAGGGCTGGGACCGCACCCCGCCGGGCCCGAGCCTGCCGCCCGAGGTCGTCGCCGCCACCCGTGAGCGCTACGTCACCGCCTACGAGCGGCTGTCCGGCCGCCGCCTCGCCGAGGAGTAGCCGATGCCCCGCGTCCACATCGACGTCATGCTCAAGGACGAGAT
>SLNF01000083.1 GCA_007133145.1 Nitriliruptorales bacterium | reverse complement strand
TGCAGGAGCTCGCCAACCCCAACGTCACGCCGAACCCCGCGAAGGCCCCGTGGTACTTCCTCGGCCTGCAGGAGCTGCTCGCCTACTTCCACCCGATGATCGCCGGCGTGACGATCCCCGGCATCGTCGGGCTCATCGGGCTCATCCTCCTGCCCTACCTCGACAAGAACCCGTCGGTGAAGCCGGAGAACCGCAAGACCGCCTACGCGCTCTTCACGATGTTCCTCGTCGGCGCGGCGACCCTGACCCTCATCGGCTCCTTCTTCCGGGGTCCCGGGTTCAACTGGACCTGGCCCTGGATCGAGGGCATCTGGTTCGTCCTCTAGGAGGCCTGACCGCCCATGCTGCAGACCCTCGCGATCGTCGCCGCAGGCTTCGGGCTCACGCTCGTGGTCGCGGCGCTCGCCGGCCGCTGGTGGCTGCGCCGCCTCGCCACGCGCCCGGTGCCGGCCCCGGTGCTCGCCGGCGGTGGCCCGGCCGACTGCGTCGGCTGCCCGCAGACCGCCCTCATGGCCGCCGAGGGCGGCGGGTCCTCGACGCAGGGCTCCGCAACGGGTGGGGGCGTCGCCGAGGGCGGCAACGGTGGGGGCTCGGATGGCCGGCGCCGTCCCACGCGACGGGCGTTCCTCCGCGGTGCGCTCGGCGTCTCCGCGCTCGGCGCGCTCGGGGCGTTCGGCACGGCGACGCTGGCCTACCTCTGGCCGGACGTGCGCGCCGGCTTCGGCGCGGTGCTCGAGGTCGACGACGAGGAGGCGATCCTCGCCGAGATCGACGCGAACGACGGCCGCTTCGAGTACCCGCCGGGGCGGGCGCTGTTCGTGCGCTACGACCCCGACGACGACCCCGAGGGGCAGTACGCCGACATCACCGACGGCCAGCAGTCGCGGGTGCTCGCCCTCTACCAGGTCTGCGTCCACCTCGGCTGCGCCGTGCCGTGGTGCGTCACCTCCCAGTGGTGGGAGTGCCCGTGCCACGGCTCGCAGTACAACCGCTGGGGCGAGTGGATGAGCGGGCCGGCCGCGCGCGGCCTCGACCGCTTCCGCGTCGAGCTCGCCGACGACGGCACGGTGCTGCTCGACACCTCCGAGATCATCACCGGGCCCTCGCGCGCCGCGCAGACCCTCGAGCAGCCGCCCGAGGGGCCGCACTGCACATGAGCGCCGCGCCCGCCACCCGACCCGTCCGCCCGCCGCGGTCCGCGCCCGCCGGCGCCGGCCGCCGCCCGAGCCCAAGGACGCGCCCGTGACCCCTGCGCTGCTGCTCATCGGGATCCTGCTCGCGGCGAGCCTGCTCGTCGTCGGCCTGCTCGCCTTCGCCGGCACCCGCGGCAAGCGTCGCTACGAGAACGTGCCCCCGGCGATGCGCCCCGGCTACTCCGACGAGGAGCTCGAGAAGACCGTCGTCGAGCGCTACATGGGCTGGGGCCTCGTCTTCGTCGCCTTCTTCGCGGTCTTCGTGCCGATCTACTGGGTCAACGAGCAGAACCGCATCCGCGATGCCGAGGCGGGGCAGTTCACCTCCTCGGTCGCCGAGGGTGAGGCGCTCTACCAGGCCAACTGCGCGGAGTGCCACGGCTCGGCGGCGCTCGGCGGGGCCGCCCCCCACCCCTACGAGGAGGACGGGACCTGGCCGGCGCCGAACCTGCGCAACGTCGTCACGCGCTACGAGGAGAACGAGCACGTCGACGACGTGCGGGACCTGCTCACCACGACGCTCGAGCGCGGGCGGCCGGGCACGCCGATGCCGGCGTACGGCCGCGCCTACCAGGGGCCGTTCACCGACACCGAGATCCGGGCGGTCGTCGACTGGATGCTCGTCAACCAGGACGAGCCCGAGGAGGCCGAGGAGACCGCCCAGGCCGCGACCGACCTCGACGGCGAGGCGCTCTACACCGCGAACTGCGCGATGTGCCACGGCCCTGAGGGCCAGGGCCAGGTCGGCCCGACGCTCATCGGGGCCTTCGAGCGCCACGGCGAGGACGGGGTCCTCGGGATCCTGCGCAACGGCATCGTCGTCGGCACCGGGACGACGATGCCGGCGTTCCAGAACGGCTGGTTCTACAACGAGGGACGCCTCAGCGACGACCAGCTCGACCTGCTCGTCGACTACCTCCGTGAGCTCCAGCCCGACGAGATCGACGAGGAGTTCGAGCGCTACCCCACGCCCGGGGTCGAGCGCGGACCCGGGAGTCCGCACGACGACGGCGACGGGGATGACGAGCAGACCGCGGGCGCCGACGGCACGGGAGGGTCCTGATGGCAGAGCTCGCCGGCCTCACCGACCTCCTCGTCCTCGCGAGCGACGAGTTCGTCCCGCCCGATGACTGGCGCAGCCAGATCGCCCTGCCGGTGGGGATCCTCTTCCTCTTCGGCGGCGTGTTCATGCTCCTGCGCTCGAACCTCGGCACGCGCCGTGCCTACCTCGTCCAGGCCAACGCCTTCTTCGGCTTCATGCTCTTCATGAGCCTGTTCTGGGCGTTCGGCGCGCCGGGGGTGCCGCCCTTCAGCGGGCCCCAGAACTTGCCGGGCCAGCCGCTCGACTACTACCAGCCGCAGTGGGTGCCCTTCGCCGAGGACAGCCGCGTGGCCGAGCAGCCCGAGTACGACGTCGCGCTCGACCATCCCGAGGGCTGGACCGAGACCCTGCCCGAGGGCGTCGACGAGGACCTCGTCGAGGAGGCCGAGGAGGACATCGTCGGCTTCTTCTCCTCCGAGGAGGGCGGTGAGCGCGTCGGCGAGACCTGGGTGCCCAACGTCGAGGAGACCCCGATCCTCTTCGCCGTCGCCGACAACGACCGGCCGATGGTCGCCATCGAGTTC
>SLNF01000141.1 GCA_007133145.1 Nitriliruptorales bacterium | reverse complement strand
CGAGGGCGGTGGCGAGCGCCAGCGCACCCGCAGTCGTGGCGGTGAGGGCACGAGCGAGGGCGAGGGCGGCGGCCGACGCCGTCGGCGCAGCCGCTCGTGACCGACGTCGCCGAGGCCCCGGCGCCAGCCGGGGCCGACGCCGCCTCGAGGGCCGCCCTGCCCGAGGGCGTGACCGTCACGACCCTCGCCGAGGGCACCCGGGTCATCAGCGAGCGGGTGCCCGGCGTGCGCTCGGTCGCCGTGGGGTTCTGGATCGGCACCGGTTCGCGCCACGAGCGCGCGCCGGTGGCCGGCGCGAGCCACTTCCTCGAGCACCTGCTCTTCAAGGGCACGCGGCGGCGCAGCGCGCGCGACATCGCCGAGGTCATCGACGCCGTCGGTGGCGAGCTCAACGCCTTCACCGCCAAGGAGCACACCTGCGCCTACGTGCGCTGCCTCGATCGGGACCTTCCCCTGGCCATCGACGTCCTCGCCGACATGGTGACGGGCTCGCGCGTCCGCCGCGCCGACGTGGAGGCCGAGCGGGAGGTGGTGCTCGAGGAGATCCGCTCCCACCTCGACACCCCCGACGACCTCGTCCACTCGGTCTTCAGCGAGGCGGTGTTCGGCACCCACCCACTCGGCCGCGAGGTCCTCGGCGACGAGGTGACGGTGCGCGGGCTCAGCCGTGACCAGCTCAACCGCTGGTACCGACGGCAGTACGCCCCGGGCAACGTCGTCGTCGCCGTGGCCGGTGATGTCGGTCACGACGACGTCGTCGCCGAGGTCGCCACCGCGCTCGAGGGCTGGCAGGCCGAGGTGCCGCGGCCGGTGGCCCGCCGCCGGCCCGCGACGATCGGGCGGACCCTCGCGGTGCGCAGCCGTCCGACCGAGCAGACCCACGTCGTGCTCGGCGGACTCGGCATCGCCCGTGACGACCCGCGGCGCCATGCCGCGCACGTGCTCAACGAGGCGCTCGGCGGGGGTATGTCCTCACGGCTCTTCCAGGAGGTCCGTGAGCGGCGCGGGCTCGCCTACACGGTCTTCAGCTACCTGTCGCTGCACGCCGAGGGCGGGACCTTCGGCGTCTACGCCGGGACCGCGCCGGAGCGCGCCGACGCCGTCCTCGACGTCGTGGTCGACGAGCTCGAGCGCGTGGTCGTCGACGGGCTCGGCGACGATGAGCTCGCGCGGGCGAAGGGGGCGCTGTCGGGCGCGCTCGTGCTCGGCATGGAGGACACCGGCAGCCGCATGAGCCGACTCGGGAGGTCGCTCATCACCGGCACGCCGCTCATCAGCCTCGACGAGCTCGTCGGGGCCATCGACGCGGTCTCCGGCGCCGACGTCCGTGCGATCGCCGGCGCGCTCCTCTCGGGCCCCCGCAGCCTCGCGGTCGTCGGGCCCGTCAGCGAGGAGCGGGCCGCCGAGCTCGCCGGGCACGCCGACGTGGCCGCCTGAGGAGGGGCAGAGCATGACGCGCGTTGCGGTCATCGGCGCCAAGGGGCGCATGGGCACCGTCACCTGCGAGGCGGTCGCCGCCGATCCGGACCTCGAGCTCGTCGCCGAGGTCGACCTCGGCGAGGCGCTCTCGGAGGTCGTCGACCGCGGCGCCGACGTCGCCGTCGAGTTCTCCACCCCCGACAGCGTCGCGCACAATGCCTCCTGGCTGCTCGAACACGGCGTGCACGTCGTCGTCGGCGCGACCGGCCTCGCGGCCGACGACCTCGCCGAGCTCGAGCGACGCACCGGACCGGCGCACTGTCTCGTGGCCCCGAACTTCTCGATCGGGGCGGTCCTCATGATGCGCCTCGCCGCACAGGTCGCCCCCCACATGCCCGACGTCGAGATCATCGAGGAGCACCATCCCGGCAAGGTCGACGCGCCCAGCGGCACGGCGCTGCGGACCGCCGAGCTCATCGCCGCTGCACGCGGCACCGCGCCGCGGGTGCCCGGTCCCGAGGAGGAGCCCAGTCGCGGGCGGCAGGCCGGCGGGGTGCCCGTCCACGCCGTCCGTCTGCCCGGCGTGCTCGCCAACCAGTCGGTGCGCTTCGGCACCGCCGGGCAGACGCTGACGATCCGCCACGAGACCGTCGACCGCACGGCGTTCATGCCCGGCGTGCTGCTCGCGGTCAAGCGCATCGCCCACACCCCGGGACTGACCGTCGGCCTCGAGGCGCTGCTCGACTGAGCGTCAAGGACGCGGGCACTCGCGGTCGTCGGGCCCGCCCGCTACGTTGGCGCCGACGGTGGAGAGGAGGGTCGAGCGATGACGACGGCACCGGGCAGCCTGGAGCATCCCACCTCAGGGATCCTCAGCCTCATCTTCGGCATCCTCGGGCTCGTCCTCATCCCGCTCATCGGCGCGATCCTCGCGCTCGTGTTCGGCTACCAGTGCCGCAAGGAGGTCGCCGCCGAGCCCGGCCGCTACCGCGACGACTTCGGCAAGGTCGGCCGTGTCCTCGGCTGGATCGGGCTCGCCCTCACCGTGCTCGGCGTGCTCGTCCTCGTCGCCTTCTTCGGCATCCTCGCGGCCTCGCTCTGAGTCGCCCCCACCGTCGTCGCCCGCGTCCTCACCCGTCGCACAGGAGCGCCCGCGCCATGCACGAGACCCAGCCTTCGATCTTCGTCCTCGCCCGTCCGCAGCTCGATCTCGAGGGTCTGCGCGGCTACCTCGAGCAGGTTGGGGGGACCTCCTGGCTCGATCGGCGCCTCGACGAGGCCGACGGTGCGCCCAACCCCGGTGAGCTCCTCGTCGAGGCCGCCGGCCGCGCGTGCTACCGCTCCTGGGAGCCGGGTCTCAACCCCAACGTCTCGCGCGTGCGCAGCGACCAGGGGCAGTACTTCGG
>SLNF01000025.1 GCA_007133145.1 Nitriliruptorales bacterium | reverse complement strand
CGGGACGGCGGGAGGGCCGCGTCATGACGTTCACGCTCTACCCGGCCGTCGACATCCGAGGCGGCAACGCCGTGCGCCTCGAGCGCGGCCGCGCCGACGCCGAGACCGTCTACGACGCCGACCCCGTCGCCGTCGCCGAGCGCTTCGTCGCCGAGGGCGCGTCCTGGCTGCATGTCGTCGACCTCGACGCGGCCTTCGAGGGCGAGCCGCGCAACCGCCACCTCATCGCCGACATCGTCGAGGCCACCGGCGTCGACGTGCAGGCCTCCGGGGGCATCCGCTCGATGGCCGACCTCGACGCGGCGGTCGGCTACGGCGCCTCACGCGTCGTCGTCGGCACGATAGCCCTCGAGGAGCCCGCGTTCGTCGCCGCGGCGGTGGCCGAGCACGGCGACCGCGTCGCGGTCGGCCTCGACGCCGACGGCGAGACGCTGCGCGCCCGCGGCTGGACCGCCGACGCGGGGAATCTCTTCGAGGCCCTGCGCCGCTTCACGCTCATGGGCGTGGCGCGCTTCGTCTTCACCGACATCGCCCGCGACGGGATGCTCTCGGGCCCGAACACCGCCCGCCTCGCCGAGGTCGCCGAGGGCACGACGGCGCGGGTCACCGCCTCGGGCGGGGTCGCGAGCCTCGACGACCTCCGCGCGCTCGCGGCCACCCACGAGCGTGTCGACGCCGCGATCGTCGGCAAGGCGCTCTACGCCGGTCGCTTCACCCTTCCCGAGGCGCTCGAGGTGGTCGCGGGGGGCGGGGCATGAACGCCGGCGGGCCCGCCGCGCGGGTCATCCCCTGCCTCGACGTCACCGGTGGGCGGGTCGTCAAGGGCGTGAACTTCCTCGAACTGCGCGACGCCGGGGATCCGGTCGAGCTCGCCCGGGTCTACGACGCCGAGGGCGCCGACGAGCTCGTCTTCCTCGACATCACCGCCTCGAGCGACGACCGCGACACGATCTACGACGTCGTCGCCGCGACCGCCGAGCAGGTCTTCATCCCCCTGACCGTCGGCGGCGGGGTCCGCAGCGTCGCCGACGTGCGGAGGCTGCTGCGCGCGGGCGCGGACAAGGCGAGCCTCAACACCGCCGCGGTGGCCCGCCCCGAGCTGCTGAGCGAGGCCGCCGACGCCTTCGGCAGCCAGTGCGTCGTCGCGGCGATCGACGCCCGCCGGTGCGCGCCGGGCCGGTGGGAGGTCGTCGTCAAGGGCGGCCGGGAGCCCACCGGGCGCGACGCGGTGGCGTGGGCGGTCGAGTGCGCCGAGCGCGGCGCCGGGGAGATCCTGCTGACCTCGATGGACCGCGACGGCACGAAGGAGGGCTTCGACCTCGAGCTCCTGCGCGCGGTCACCGACGCGGTCAACGTCCCCGTCATCGCCTCCGGCGGGGCGGGCACCCCGGAGCACATGGCCGAGGGCATCGCAGGCGGCGGGGCCTCGGCGGTGCTCGCCGCGTCGATCTTCCACTTCGGCGAGCTCTCGATCGCCGAGGTCAAGGCGGCGATGGCCGATCACGGCCTGCTCGTGCGCCCCGTCGAGGACGCCCCGGGATGAGCGCGCGGTTTGGACGCAGGGTCGTACCGGCCGAGCTCGCCTACGACGAGCGGGGCCTCATCCCCGCCGTCGTGCAGCAGCACGACACCGGCGAGGTGCTCATGGTCGCGTGGATGAGCGAGGAGAGCCTCGATGAGACCCTCGCGCTCGGCGAGACGGTGTTCTTCTCGCGCAGCCGCGGGCAGCGCTGGCACAAGGGCGCGACGAGCGGCAACACCCAGCGCGTCGTCGAGGTCGTCGCCGACTGCGACGCCGACGTCGTCCTCGTGAAGGTCGACCAGGGCGGGCAGGGCGTCGCCTGCCACCTCGGGGTCCGCAGCTGCTTCCACAACCCCGTGGGGCCGACGTGAGCCCGGTGTCCTACGCGCCCTCGAGGGCGCGCTTCCGCGAGCTCGCCGCCGACCACGCCGTCGTGCCGGTCTGGCGCGAGGTGCTCGCCGACCTCGCCACGCCCCTGTCGGTCTACGACCGTCTGCGCGCGCAGGGTGGGCCGACGTTCCTCCTCGAGTCCGTCGAGCAGGGGGAGCGCTGGGGGCGCTACTCCTTCATCGGGCTCGACCCCTTCCTCACGCTCTCCGCGAAGGCCGGCGAGGTCCGCCTCGAGGGGCCTGCGCCGGCCGCCGCGCAGGCCGCGGCCGCCGACGGCGACGTGCTCGCCACGCTCGAGGCCCTGCTCGCCGAGCTCGCCGCCCCGCAGCTCGAGGGCCTGCCACCGCTGTTCTGTGGCGCGGTGGGCTACCTCGGCTGGGACGTCGTGCGCTCGATCGAGGACCTCGGCGAGGGGCCCCCCGACGATCTCGGCCTCGACGACGTGCGCCTGCTCTTCCCCGGACGGCTCGTCGCCTTCGACCACCTGCGCCAGCGTCTCGTCGTCGTGACGAACGTCGCGACGGCCGGCGAGCCCGACGCGGCCTACGACGAGGCCGTCGCCGCGACCGAGGCGCTCGTCGCCCGCCTCGCCGAGCCGGTGACCGCGCGTCCGGTCGCACCGCCGGCGACCGTCGACGTCGACGACGCCGCGTCGACGTTCACCCGCGAGGGCTTCCTCGCCGCCGTCGAGCGCGCGAAGGAGCACATCGCCGCCGGTGACATCTTCCAGGTCGTGCCCTCGCAGCGCTTCGCGCTCGAGACGACCGCTGACGCGCTGTCGGTCTACCGGGTGCTGCGGCTCATCAACCCCTCGCCATACATGTACCTCTTCGAGTGGGACGACCTCGAGATCGTCGGCTCCTCGCCCGAGGCGCTCGTGCGCCTCGCCGGCGACACCGCGACGATCTGGCCGATCGCCGGCTCGCGTCCG
>SLNF01000117.1 GCA_007133145.1 Nitriliruptorales bacterium | reverse complement strand
TCGACGAGCAACAGCAGATCGTCGGCATCGTCACCCGCACCGACCTCATCAAGGGCATGGTCGAGCCTGACGACGACTGAGCGGCGACGGCCGGCCCACTGAAGAGGACGGGACCGTCGGGCACCACGCGGGGGCCGTGCGGCCGTATGCCGCCGGCGCCCATCGGAGAAGGTGGGTCCAGGCTGCGGCACAACCTCCGCACGACCTCCGGGTGGTGAGCCCCATGCGCTACGACGTGGCGATCATCGGCGGCGGCGTGGTGGGATGCGCGATCGCGAGGTCGCTGTCCCGCTACGAGCTCGAGGTGATCCTCCTCGAGCGAGAGCGGGAGGTCGGCTTCGGCACGAGCAAGGCGAACTCGGGGATCATCCACGCCGGAGCGCACGCCAAGCCCACGGAAGCGAAGGGCCCGCTGGAGTGGGCGGGCAACCAGATGTGGGGACCGCTGCACGAGGAGCTGGGCTTCGGCTTCCGCCGGGTGGGTGAGCTCGTCGTCGCCTTGGAGGAGGAGCAGCGCGACACCCTCGAGACGCTCCGCCAGCAAGGCGTCGATCGCGGCGTCCCGGGGCTCGAGATGTGGGACGGTCAGCAGGTCCGCGACGCCGAGCCGAACGTGAGCGAGGACATCATCGCGGCACTGTGGGCGCCCACCGCAGGGGTCGTCAACCCCTACGAGGCCACCCTGTTCCTCGCCGAGTCGGCGGCCCGCAACGGGGTGCGGATCGCCACCGAACGGACGGTCACCGAGCTGTCGTCCGACGAGGGGGGCACGTGGCGGATCGCCACCGCCGAGGGCGTGGAGTACCACGCGCGCTTCGTCATCAACGCCGCGGGGCTCCACAGCGACGAGATCGCCGCGCTCGCCGGCGTCGGGGACTTCACGATCACCCCTCGCAAGGGCGAGGAGTACCTCCTCGACAAGCGCCTCTCGGGCATCGTCTCGCGGATCATCTTCCCCTGCCCGACGCCGACGACGAAGGGCATCCTCGTGATCCCCACCGTCGACGGCACGACCATGGTGGGACCCACCGCCGAGGACCTCGACGACAAGACCGACACGTCGACCTCAGAGGCCGGCGCCGAGCAGGTCTTCAACTCCGCCCGACGGCTCGTGCCCGGCATCAGCCGCAAGGACGTCATCGCGCAGTTCGCGGGACTGCGCTCGATCTCCTCGACGAACGACTTCATCATCGGGCCGACCGAGGCACGCGGGTTCATCAACGCCGCCGGCATCCAGTCGCCGGGCCTGACCGCCTCGCCGGCGATCGCCGAGCAGATCGTCGGCATCCTCGACGACGAGGGCCTCGAGCTGGCCGAGCGCGACGACTACGAGCCGACGCTGCCCCACCCGGCGCACTTCGCCCAGCAGCCCCTCGAGGAGAAGATCCGCCTCGCTGCGGCAGACCCGCGCTTCGCCCACCTCGTGTGCCGCTGCGAGCACGTCACCGAGGCCGAGGTGGTCGAGGCGATCCACCGCGGCGCGCACACCCTCGACGGCGTGAAGTTCCGGGCCCGCTGCGGCATGGGCCGCTGCCAGGGCGGCTTCTGCACCTGGCGGGTGATCGAGCTGCTCGCCCGCGAGCTCGACATCGACGTCACCGAGGTCACGAAGTGCGGTGGGGAGAGCTGGATCGCCCTCGAGCGCGAGGACGTCGCCGACCCCACCGAGGTCGCGCGCATGCGCGAGGAGGTGCCGACGTGATCACCACCCAGCCACGCCACATCGCCTCCGCCTACGACGTCGTCATCGTCGGAGCGGGGCCGGCCGGCCTCGCCGCGGCGCTCGGCGCCCGCGAGCAGGGCGCCGAATCGGTCCTCATCGTCGATCGCGAGCCCGAGGCCGGGGGCATCCTCCTGCAGTGCATCCACTCGGGGTTCGGCCTCATGTACTTCAAGGAGGAGGTCACCGGGCCGGAGTACGCCGAGCGCAGCCTCGAGGACGCACTCGAGCACGACGTCGACCTCCTCACCGACGCCTTCGTCATGGACCTCACCGAGGACCGGCGCCTCGTGCTCATGTCCCCCGACCACGGCGTCGTCATCGTGCGCGCCGGCGCGGTCGTCCTCGCGATGGGGGCGCGCGAGCGCACGCGCGGGGCGATCCAGATCCCCGGGACCCGGCCCGCCGGGGTCCTCACCGCCGGGCTCGCGCAGAAGATGGTCAACCTCCACGGCTACCTGCCCGGCCGGCGCGCCGTCATCCTCGGCTCGGGCGACATCGGCCTCATCATGGCCCGGCGGCTCACGCTCGAGGGCGTCGAGGTCGCCGGGGTCTTCGAGATCATGCCCTACGCCAACGGCCTGGGCCGCAACATCGTGCAGTGCCTCCAGGACTACGACATCCCCCTGCACCTGTCGACGACCGTCGTCGACATCCACGGGCACGACCGCGTCGAGCGGGTCACCGTCGCGCCCGTCGGCGAGGATCTGAGGCCCGACCTCAGCCGCGCCTGGGACATCCCCTGTGACACCCTCCTGCTGTCGATCGGCCTCATCCCCGAGAACGAGCTGTCGCGAAGCCTCGGGGTGCGCATGGACCCGCTCACCAACGGGCCGATGGTCACCAGCGCCATGGAGACCTCGGTGCCGGGGGTCTTCGCCGCCGGCAACGTCGTGCACATCAACGACCTCGCCGACTGGGTCAGCGATCAGGCGCTCATCGCCGGGCGCGCCGCGGCGCGCCGGGTCACCGGCAACCCCCACCCGGCGGACAACATCCGGGTCATTCCAGGGGAGAACATCGGGTCCGTCGTGCCGCAGTCGGTGTCGAGCGACCGGCCCCACCGGATCTCCTTCCGGGTCAAGCGCCCGATCCTCGAGGACGCCGTCATCAAGCTCGGCGACGT
>SLNF01000278.1 GCA_007133145.1 Nitriliruptorales bacterium | reverse complement strand
TGGCCCTCGTCGCGGCCGCCGGCGGGCTGCGGGAGCATCCGGCGCTCGCCGAGGCTGCGCTGCCGGTAGCCGTCGCCGGGTCGGTCACGCTCGCGAGCGCCGCCGCGGCCGCGCCAAGCCTCGCGACCCTCGCCACCGTCGGCATCCTCGCCGCGGCCGGGACCTTCGCCGCAGGCCTGCTGTCGACGCTGGCCTGGCCGTTGCAGGCCGCGGCATGGCTCGCCGCCGGGGCGACCGCGGCGCTGCTCGCCGAGACCGGCGTCGATGTCGTCGAGGCCTACGTCGCCGTGCCGGTGGCCGGCCTCGGCGCCTACGGGCTCTGGCGGCTGCGGGTCGCCCCGACCCTGGGCAGCGCACGGGCCCTGTGGGCACCGCTCGCCCTCGGCCTCGCGCCGACCGCCGCCGCGCTCCTCGCCGACCCCGCGGACCTGCCCCGGACGCTGGGGCTCGTCGCCGCGTCGGTCGCGCTCGGTGTCGCCGGCTGGCTGACGCGCTGGGCCGCGTTCGTCGTCGCCGCCGGCGTCGCGGTGGGCGTCGTCGTCGCCACCCAGCTGTGGGTCGCCGCCGAGGCAGCACCGGGCTGGCTCGTCCTCGCCCTCGCCGGGCTCGTGCTCGTCGTCGTCTCCGCCACCTGGGAGCGCCAACTCGCACGGCTGTCGCGCCTGCGTGAGCGCGTCACGACCCTGCGCTGAGCTTGCCTCGGTGGGCACCGACGCGTGACGGTGGGCCGACCGGAGCCTGCGTCCGCCCCGGGTCGAGGGCGCCGTCGAGCGTGGGGCACGCCACCACCGTGCTCGGGCGCCGGGAGCAGCGCCGGTGCGGCGCGGCGGGCCTCAGCCGCCCAGCGCCTCCTCGAGCGCGGCCCGCACGACCTTGTAGTCGCTCTCCGGCCACTCGCGGATGTTGCCCTGGAAGGCGAGCTTCCAGTTCTCCGGCGGCCACTTCTTCACGAACTCGAGGTCGTCGTAGAGCTCCTCGGCCGGCACCCACCGCGTCGGGTCGGTGACCGTGACCTCAGGGGCGATCTCGACCCGCCAGGGGTAGTCCTCCCCCGGCTTGGAGGTCCAGATGGGCTCGTGGTCCTCGAAGTACCCGCTCGTGACCTCCACGGTGGCGCCGAAGGCGACGTGCCCCGTGAGGTAGTAGATGAGCTTGTCGCCGGGGGTGAGCTGCTCGGCGGTCCTGCGCCGGCGGGACTTGATGCCCTGCACGCTCCAGCCGCGCTCGGCGGTCCGCTCGAAGTTGTCCGGCGAGGTCGTCACGCACCAGATCCGCATGCGCTAGCGCTCCTTGGGGTGGTAGACGGCAACGAGCAAGCCATCGCCGACGAAGAGCACCTGCGCCTCGAAGTCGGGGTCCTCGGCGACCTCCTCGACGAAGGCGCGCAGCCCGGCGGCGTCCTCGTCGTCGGCGGGGGCGTCGGCGATCTCCCCGCCCCACCAGACGTTGTCGGCGACGAGCAGGCCGCCAGGGCGCAACAGCCGGCGGGCATGGGCGAGGTAGGCGGGGTACTCGGTCTTCGCCGCGTCGCAGAAGACGAGGTCGTAGGAGGTGTCGGCGAGGCGCTCGAGGACGGTGAGGGCCTGGCCGAGGATCGAGCGGACCCGGTCGCTGTGGCCGGCCTCGGCGTAGGCCTTCTGCGACAGCGCCTGGTGGTCGGGGTCGGCTTCGATCGTCGTCAGCGCGCCGCGCGGGTGCATGCCCGCGAGCAGCCAGAGGCCGCTGTAGCCGCCACCGGAGCCGATCTCGACGATGGTCTTCGCGGGCTCGAGGCCGGCGAGCCAGCGCAGCATGGCCCCGGTCTCGTAGGCGACCGAGGGGATGTCGGCCTCTTCGCTGCGCGCGCGGGCGGCGCGGAGGGGCTCGTCCTCCGGGGGGTTGACCCGCTGCAGGTAGGCGCGGGCGTTGGCGTCGCTGTCCACCGGCGTGTCCCCTTGTCGTCGACGGCCACTGCACCTTACCCGCCACGGCCGGCAGCGGAGCACCGACGTACACTTCCCCCCGCAAGGAAAGGAGCGCCGTGGACACCGCTGCGCGCCCGGGGGAGGAGCGCGACGACCGTCGCGACGGTGCCGCCCGCCCCGATGAGGGTCGCGCCGCGGACGCGGCGGCGGGCCAGACAGGCGCGTGGCCCGAGGAGGCCGACCCGCGACCCGGCTGGGAGGAGGTCGCAGAGCACTACGGGCCCCGCATCCGCCGCATGGCCTTCAAGCTCACTGGCGACCCCCACGACGCCGAGGACCTCACCCAGGACGTCTTCGTGCGCGTCTACCGCAACCTCGAGCACTACCGCCCGGGCACCTTCGACGGTTGGCTCTACCGCATCACGAAGAACCTCTTCCTCGACCGCATGCGCCGCCGCGCCCGGCTGCGGATGCAGCCGTTGGGGGAGGAGGAGTGGGAGGCACCGGTCTCGCCGGAGCCCGGGCCCGCCGACGTCCTCGACAACCGCATGCTCGGCAGCCGCCTCGAGCGCGCGCTCGCCGAGCTCGGGGAGGACTTCCGCCTCGCCGTCGTGCTCTGCGACGTCGAGCAGCTCTCCTACGAGGAGATCGCCGAGCTCACCGGCTGGCCGATGGGCACGGTGCGCTCGCGCATCCACCGGGGTCGCCGCCAGCTGCGCGAGGCCCTCGACGGGATCGCGGTGGCAGAGCGGGGCGACGATGGCTGAGCGCTGCGCCTTCGAGCCGCTGCTGTCGGCCTGGCTCGACGGGGAGCTCGCCGAGGCCGAGGTCGTCCGCGTCAGCGCCCACCTCGAGGGCTGCGCCGACTGCGCGAGCGAGGTCGCTGGGCTGCGGGAGGTCCGCGCGCACCTCCGCAGCCTGCCGCGCCATGACGACGAAGCCG
>SLNF01000267.1 GCA_007133145.1 Nitriliruptorales bacterium | reverse complement strand
TCGTCGCCTCACTCGAAGGGCAGGGCACCGCCGTGCTCGTCGACGACCTCGACCACGCCGTCGAGGTCTGCAACCGCTGGGCCGCCGAGCACCTCGAGGTCCAGACCGCCGACGACGACGCAGTCGCCGCGAAGGTCCGCCGCGCCGGCACGCTCTTCATCGGCGCGATGACCCCGGTGAGCCTCGGGGACTACGCCGCCGGGCCGAACCACACGCTGCCGACCGGTGGCACCGCGCGCTTCAGCGGCGGGTTGCGCACCGACGACTTCCTCGTGCCGGTGAACTGGGTCGCCTACGACGAGGCCTCCCTCGCCGACCTCGCCGGCGTCGTCGACGCGCTCGGCGCCGCCGAGGACCTCCCGGCCCACGCCCGCGCCGCCCAGGTGCGCCTGGAGCGGCCGTGAGCGAGCCCGCCCCCGCTGGTCGGCGGGTGCCGGTCCGCGACGACCTCGCCGGTGTCGCGCCCTATGGCGCGCCCCAGCTCGACGTCGCCGTGCGCCTCAACACCAACGAGACGCCGTACCCGCCGCCACCGGCCTTCGCCGCGCGCCTCGCCGCGCGCCTCGCCGACCTCGACCTGCACCGCTACCCCGACCGTGAGCTCCGGCGGCTGCGGGCAGCGCTCGGCGCCCACGTCGGCGTCGAGGCCGAGCGCGTCTGGGCCGCCAACGGCTCGAACGAGGTCCTCGCCCAGCTGCACCTCGCCTACGGCGGCCCCGGCCGCCGGGTGCTCGCCGCGCGTCCGGGCTTTCCCGCCCTGCCGACGATCGCCCGGTCGACCGGCACCGACGTGGCCTACGTCGACCTCGACGGCCCCGGCTACGACCTCGACCCCGAGGCCGCCGCTGCGGCGGTGCATCGCGCCCAGCCCCACCTCGTCTGCCTCGCCCGGCCGAACAACCCGACGGGCACGTCGGTCTCCCTCGAGGCGGTCCGCGCGCTGCACGACGCGGGCGGCGCGCTCGTCATCCTCGACGAGGCCTACGTCGAGTTCGCCGACGACGACGGGCTCGCGCTGCTCGACGAGCTGCCCCGGCTCGTGCTCAGCCGGACGTTCTCGAAGGCCTTCCGCCTCGCGGGGCTGCGCCTGGGCTACCTCCTCGCCGACCCGTGGGTCCTCGACGACGTCCGCACCGTGCGGCTGCCCTACCACCTCGACGCGATCACCCAGGCGGCGGGCATCGTCGCCTGCGAGCTCGCCGAGGAGATGACCGCCCACATCCCCGCGATCGTCGCCGAGCGCGAGCGCGTCGCCGCGGCGCTCGCCGCCCGTGGCGACCTCGCCGTCACCCCGTCGCAGGCGAACTTCCTGCTCGTCGCCGCCGAGGTCGACGGGCTCTTCGCCCGCCTCCTCGAGCGCGGCGTGCTCGTCCGCGACTTCGCCGACGCTCCCGGCACGCCCCGCTGCGTGCGGGTGACGATCGGCACGCCCGAGGAGAACGACCGCCTGCTCTCCGCCCTCGAGGAGGTCCTGCCGTGAGCGCCACCCGCACCGCGACGATCGCCCGTGCCACCGCCGAGACCGACGTCCGCGTCACCGTCGACCTCGACGGCAGCGGGACGACGGACTGCCGTACCGGCGTGCCCTTCTTCGACCACATGCTCGATCAGCTCGGCCGGCACGGCCGCATGGACCTCACCGTGCGCACCGACGGTGACCTCGAGGTCGACGCCCACCACACCGTCGAGGACACCGGCATCGCGCTGGGCCAGGCGATCGCCGAGGCGCTCGGTGACAAGGCGGGCATCGAGCGCTTCGGCGACGCGACCGTCCCGATCGACGAGGCCCTCGCGCGCGTCGCCGTCGACCTCTCCGGCCGCCCCTACCTCGTCTACGACGCGCCGACGCCGGTGGCGGTGACCGGCACGTACGAGACGACGCTCACCAAGCACTTCTTCGAGGCGCTCGTCGCCAACAGCCGCATCACCCTCCACGTCGCCCTCCTCGCCGGCGAGAACACCCACCACATCCAGGAGGCGGTCTTCAAGGGCGTGGCCGTGGCGTTGCGCCGCGCCGTCGCCGTCACCGGCGGCGGCGTGCCCTCGACGAAGGGTGTGCTGGGCTGAGCCCGCCGAGCCGACCCGTTCCGGCCCCCGCTACGCTTGGCACATGATCCGACCGCGCATCGCCGTGCTCGACTACGACGCCGGCAACCTTCGCAGCGCGGCCAAGGCGCTCGAGCGCGCCGGCGCCGTCGCCGACGTCGTCGACGACCCCGCGGGTGCG
This sequence comes from Nitriliruptorales bacterium, assembly GCA_007133145.1. Classification (GTDB taxonomy): domain Bacteria; phylum Actinomycetota; class Nitriliruptoria; order Euzebyales; family Egibacteraceae; genus T1Sed10-49. The sequence continues at coordinate 621 of SLNF01000267.1, read as the reverse complement.
GCGTCGGCCGACGGGCTGTTCGTGCCCGGCGTCGGGCACTTCGGCCAGTGCGTCGCCGCCTTCAGGGGCCGCGGCTTCGACCGCCTCGTCGCCGACTGGCAGGAGGCCGGCCGTCCCGTGCTCGGGGTGTGCGTCGGCATGCAGATCCTCTACGCCTCGAGCGAGGAGGCGCCCGACGTCGCCGGGCTCGGCGTCCTGCCGGGGCGCACCGTGCGGCTGCCCGACCGCGTGACCGTGCCGCACATGGGCTGGAACCGCCTCACGGTCGTCGCCGACGACCCGCTCGTCGCCGGGCTCGACGGCGTCCTGGTGTACTTCGTCCACTCCTACTACGCCGAGCCCGACGACCCCGCCCACGTCGTCGCCACCTGCCCCTACGGCCCGTCGTTCCCCGCGGTCGTGCGCGTCGGCAGCGTCGCCGCGACGCAGTTCCACCCGGAGAAGTCCGCCGCGGTGGGCGGGCGCCTGCTCGAGCAGTGGCTCGCAGAGGTCGTCGAGGTGGCCCGGGACGGCGGGAGGGCCGCGTCATGACGTTCACGCTCTACCCGGCCGTCGACATCCGAGGCGGCAACGCCGTGCGCCTCGAGCGCGGCCGCGCCGACGCCGAGACCGTCTACGACG
>SLNF01000087.1 GCA_007133145.1 Nitriliruptorales bacterium | reverse complement strand
GGACTCGGTCATGGCGTCCTCCTCACTGGAGGAGCCATCAGCCCCCACCTGCCGGGCGGTTGTCGGCGAGCTCCTTCGCCGTTCCACAACGAGTCTAGCCTCGCTCCGCCCTGCCGCCCCCTTCGGACGCATGAGCGCGTATCCCAGGAGCAGGCAGCCAACGGTGTTGACCACGATCGCCGACCACGGGCCGACCGCGACCCCTGCGGGCATCACCCCGGTGGCGGGTGCCTCAACCCGTAGCAGGCCGCGTTCCACTGCCCGCTGGCGATAGCGAGCACCGTACCGGGTCACGCATCCGCGCCGCGGCTACGTTGGCGTCATGTTCGACGCGCACGGGGAGGACTACCAGCAGCGGCTCGAGGCGTGGCTCGAGGACGCAGCGGACCCGCACGGCGAGGTGCGCTTCGTCGAGCGCTACGCGCCGCGCTCGGTGCTCGACGCGGGCTGCGGCACCGGGCGGGTCGCGATCGAGCTCGCGAGCCGTGGCTACGAGGTCGTCGGCGTGGACGCGAGCGAGTCGATGCTCGCAACGGCGCGACGACTCCGACCCTCGGTCGCGTGGGTCGCCGCCGACCTCGCCACCCTCGCGCTCGGGCGCGCCTTCGACGTCGTGGTGATGGCCGGCAACGTGCCGCTCTACACCGCGCCGGGCACCACCGCCGCCCTCGTGGCCGGCTGCGCGCGCCATCTCGCCCCCGGTGGACACCTCGTCGCCGGGTTCCAACTCGACCGGGGCTACGACCTCGCCACCTACGACGCGGAGGCCGCCGCCGTCGGCTTGCCGCTGGCCGAGCGCTACGCGACGTGGGACCTCGACCCGTTCGAGGGGGACGGTGCCTACGCGGTCTCGGTGCACCGCGCCATGGGGTGACCGCAGGCGCGGCACACGCCTGGAGAGGACCTGCGGGCGGACGCCGCACCGGGGCCGCAGGCTCGCGGACAGCGCCCCTGGTGCCTGGGCGCGACACGAGGTCGACGGCTAGCGTGTCGCTCGACGCCTGCGGTGGACCCGGCGGCGACGGCGTCGACACCGAGCTCCTCGCGTTCCTCGCCGACGAGGCGGTGCCGGCGACGCTCTTCGTCAACGCGCGGTGGATCGAGGCGAACTCCGACGTCTTCGACGAGCTCGTCGCCGAGCCGCGCTTCGAGATCGCCAACCACGGCACCGAGCACCGGCCGCTGTCGGTGGAGGGCCGCAGTGCCTACGGGATCGCCGGCACCGCGAGCCCCGAGGAGGTCGTCGCCGAGGTCGCCGGCGCGCAGCGTCGGATCGCGGAGGCGACCGGTCTCGCGCCCCGTCACTTCCGCTCCGGCACCGCGCACGACGACGACGTCGCGCTACGGATCGTGCGCGACCTCGGCCTCGAGTGCGTGAACTACGACGTGCTCGGTGACGCAAGCTCGGATGGCGGCGCCCCCGGTGAAGGCCTCCGTGGCGTGCACGGTGGGGTCGGTCCAGATACGCGCAGCCCCTGCGCACAGGGCCGCTTGACCCTGCCCGGACGAGCATCAACACGCGGATGATGCGCAATGCGGACGTGGGTTCACGTTCGCGGGTCACGGCTCCGGCCGCAGGCGCTCGAGCGCTGGTGTGGGCGAGTCGTCCACGTCATGCGCTGTCGACCTGCGGCGGGAAGCCCGGAGGGCATGAGCCGAGGGAGAAGCCATGAAGAAGCTGCTCATCCTCCTCGTCGCGCTGGCAGTAGGGCTGGTTGGCCTCGTCGGTGCGGCCGCGGGAGCAGGCAAGGACGATCCTGACGCACTTCGCAAGCCACCGCGGGACAACGACGGCACGGCACAACAGGACCGGCCCGCCGGCCAGCAGGCGCACCGCTGCTACGAAGAGCCCATCGGTCAACGCACCTATCGCATGTATGGGGAGAACCGCTACGAGACCGCGGCGCAGATCAGCGCCTGTCAAGGCTGGACGTTCGAGAACACCCGCGTCGTCTACCTCGCCAATGGCGAGACCTTCCCCGACGCACTCGCGCTCGGGCCGAGCACCGAGGACGACGGACCACTCCTGCTCGTGCAACGCCACACCCTGCCGAGCGCCACGCGTTGGGAACTCGACGAACTGCGCCCATGCGAGATCCTGGCCGTCGGTGGCAGTGCGGTCATCAGCCGCAGCGTCCTGCAGCAAGCCGACGCCTACACCGTCGATTGCGACTGACGCTCGTCGCGCCGCTGATGGTGGCGCGCCGTTGTCGCACCGACGCCGGGTGGGCCGGGCGGTCACGGCCGGACGCAGGCGCGGACCGGGTCGCCCGCCCACCGGGGGGCGGCGCGCTGGTCCACGCGGGCCCCTCCATCGGGCCCCCCTGCACTAGACGCGGTGCGTCACATCGGCTACACGCAGAGGACGATCAGCCTGCCTGTTGAAAGGCCTGACCGATGCCCGTCCCCACCCTGTCCCTGCTCTCACGTGCCCGGACGAGGACCCGCGTCGGCGTCCTCGGCGTCCTCGTCCTCCTCGCGTGCGCGCTCGCGCCCGGCTTCGCCGTGCAGGCCGACGCCAGCGAGCCCGTCGTCGAGCGGATCGAAGGGGCGGATCGCTTCGCGACCGCGGCCGCAGCCGCAGCGATCACCAACCCAGACGGCGCCGAGCAGGTCATTCTCGCCGCGGGCTACGACTTCCCCGACTCCCTCGCCGCAGCCGGCCTGTCCGGTCTGCGCGACGCGCCGATCCTGCTCGTCGACGACCTGCGGGGGGCCCTGCCGACGGCGACGAGCGCGGCCCTCACCTCGCTCGACCCCGACGTCGTGCTCATCGCCGGGGGGCCCGCCGCCGTCGACGAGGCGATCGTGGAAGCGCTCGAGGCCGAGGGCTGGTTGACCGAGCGACTCGCGGGCCCCGACCGCTACGCCACCGCCGCGCGCATGGCCGAGGCCTTCGCACCCGGGGACGTCGCCCAGGCCACGGCGATCCTCGCGACCGGACGGACGGCCGCCGACGCGCTGTCGGCCGGGCCCGTGGCGGCCGGTGGGCCGCACCCCGTCCTGCTCACCGCGGGCGAGATGCTGCCCGAGGCGACCGCGGCGGCGCTGACCGATCTCGGGATCGACCGGGTGCTCGTCGCCGGCGGGGAGAGCGCCGTCGGCGCCGGGGTCGTCACCGAGGTCGAGGACCTCCTTGGCCCCGACAGCGTGACGCGCCTCGAGGGAGCCGACCGGTTCGCCACCGCCGTGGCGATCGCCGAGCACGACCCCGGCCTCCGCGACAGCGAGGAGATCCTCCTCGCCACCGGCTACGGGCCCCGCAACGCCGCCGGGGTCAACGTCCCCGCCGACGCCCTCGTCGCCGCGCTCTACGGAGGGCAGACGGCCTCGCCGTTGCTGCCGGTGCACGACGTCGCCGACGCGCTGCCCGGAGCGGTCGAGGCCTTCATTGCCGACCGGTCGTTGCAGGTCACGAAGGTCACCGTCCTCGGTGGCCCCGGGGCGATCTCCGAGTCGGTGGTGGGTGCGGCCGCCGTCGCGGCCGACGCCGGGGTGGAGGGGCCGGCCGTCGTCTTCGGCGAGGCCGAGGGCTTCGCCGAGTCGCTCGACGAGCCGTTCGACGTCAGGGTCTTCGTCCTCGACGAAGCCGGAGCGCCCGTCGTCGGGCAGGACGTGGCCCTGGAGCGCAGCCGTCTCACCGATGACGGCGACACCGCGACAGACACCTCGACGGTGACGACCGACGCGAGCGGAAGGGCGAGCGTGACGGTCGACCCGCCAGGGCGCACGGCCGAGGACCGCATCGTCGCCACCGCAGCCACCGAGGATGGCGAGCTCACCGCTGAGGGTCGGATCGCCTGGAGCGCCGCCGGGGTGCGCAACGCCGACACCGAGGGGGACGGGCTCCTCGCCCTCGCCGAGGACGCGCTCCTCGCCCGCCAGGGATGGTCGCCGGACCCCGCCAACGACGCGATCGCCGGCGCCGCCGAGGGCGACACCCTCGAGATGCTCGGCATGCACGCCTACCACGGCCCTGACGAGGCCATCGACGTCGACCGTCCGCTCACGCTCACCGGCGATGCGACGATCCGCGGCGGGGGGTTCACCGCGCTCACGGTGACGGCTCCGGGCGTCACGCTCGAGGGCCTCGAGGTGCGGCACTCCGGGCCCGGCGTGCCCCATGCGGTGCTCGTCGAGCTCGACGCCGAGGACGCCGGGATCCTCCTCGAAGGCCTCACCGTCGTAGGCCTCGGCGGGGGCGACACCTCGGGGATCACCGTCACCAACGACGGCGGCGCGCTCAGCGGTGTGACGATCCGCGGCTGCACCTCGTCGGGCTTCGCCACCCCGGTCTTCGTCACCGAGATCGCGGCGCTGCCCCGTGAGCCGATGACGCCCATCGACATCGGTGGCGACCTCAGCGACATCACGGTCGAGGGGAGCACGCTCACCGACGGCGGCGTCGCGCTGCTCGCCGGGCTCTTCGACGAGGACGCCGAGGACACCCCCGACGTCACCGTCACCGACAACATCCTCGCCCCCGACGACGTCGGGCTGTGGATCAACGGGCGCGTCGATCCCGATCAGGTCCTCGGCAACGTCGTCGAGGGCGGTACCGGGCGCTTCATCGTCGTCCGCGGAGGTGTCGAAGACGCCGCTGCCGAGCAGCTCGCGACCGACCTCGTGCCGAGGAACACGCTGCCCGCCTCCAACGTCTTCCACCTCGGGGAGGACGACTTCGGCTTCGGTCCCGGCATCGAGGGGTGGGTGATCGGCGAGGCGCCGTAGGCAGTCGCTGACGCCGCCGCCCTGCGCACAGCATCCTCAGGCTCGAGCGCGGCGTGGCTCCGGCTCGTTGGCGTCAGGGTGCGGTGAGCGACGACGGTGGCGGGGCCGGCTCCGACCAGAGGGTCACGGCGAGCCGGGCGAGCAGCTGCTGGCCCGGCCCGGCGGAGGTCGTGCCCTGGTAGCTGTAGACGACCGCGCCGTCGCTGCGCCCACGCGCGGCGGCGATCTGGGTGAGCGAGCCGTCGACGTCGTTGAGGAACCCGCCCTGGCCGACGGCGAGGACGCCGTCACCGCGGGCAAGGTCGCGCTGCCACGTCGTCCAGTCGTCGAACCACTCCTGCTGCGCTGCCACGTGCGCACGGAAGTAGTTCATCGGCAGGGCGGCGTCGATCGTCCCGTCGGCGAGCCACGACGGCCAGTCCTGGAAGACGTCGCGGTAGGTGCGCGTGCGCTCGTAGCCGCCCGCACTCGTCGGCCCGGCGCCCATCGTGCTCGCGGCGAGCGTCACCGCGACGTCGGGGTCGGCGGCGCGTACCGCCGCGGCGGCCCGGCGCGCGAGCGCATCGACCTGGGCTCGTCGCCACGCGTTCCAGGCGGGGTCGTCCTCGGCGGGCGTGCCCACCGCGCCGGTCGCCTTGCGGAAGCGGGCGAGCGACGTGGGGTGGTAGCCCCAACGCGCGTCCTCGTAGCGGACGTAGTCGAGGTGGACCGCGTCGACGTCGTACGCGGCCGCGAGCTCACCGGCCACCGCGGCGACGTGCCCGCCGACCGCGGGCACCCCGGGGTCGAGGTAGAGCCCGTCGGTGCCGTCGCGGCTGCGCGTCACCCACGGGTCGTCGCTGTCGGGGCCGTGCTCCCGCCACACGTGGCCGGCGGGCAGGGCGAGGCCGTCGTAGGCGGGATGGTAGGCCGGCAGGACCGAGACCCACGCCTGCACCGACAGCCCGCGGTCGTGAGCGGCGGGCACGAGGACCTCGAGGAGGTCGAGGCCGTCCTCGAGCCGGGGGTCGGGGGTGGCGGGCAGGACCTCGGAGGCGTAGTAGGCGTCCTGCCGGCGCGCCACCTGCACGATGACGGTGTTGGCGTTGGTCGCCGCGACGTCGTCGAGGACCCCGTGGATCCCCTGGCGGGTCTTGACCGCGTCGTCGAAGAGGTGGACCCAGACGCCGCGGACCTCGGCGGCTGGCCCGCCCCCGCGCGCCTCGGCGTAGCGGGCCTCGAGCGCGGTCACGAGGCCTTCGCCGAGCACCGCGGGGCCACCGACGAGGCGCAGCGGTCGCTCGTCGACGAGGCCGCCGAGCCGCAGCCAGCGGTCGCTGCCTCGGCCGGGCCACCCCGCGCCGACGTAGAGGACGGGTCCCCCGTCGTCACGAGCCGCGGACCAACCGGCGGCCACGGCGTCGACGAGGCTCGCATCACCGCGGGCCACGAGGTGCCCGCGACCCTCTGCGGGGAAGGCCCGGGCCATCGACGCCGCGGTCTCGGCGCGGTCGCCTCCCGCCACACGCCGCACCCCACCCTCACGGCCCGCTCGCAGCGTCGCCTCGACCCCACCGGAGACGACCCCGTGGCCGCCGACGATGACGACCTCGTCGACGTCGCGCAGGGCCGCAGCGGTGGAGGGCGGGATCCGGTCGGCTCGGACGAGGAGCAGCCGTGTGCCGGCGCGGGCTGCGGGCGCTGCGGCCACGAGGGCGTCGGCGGGCCGGTGGCCGTTGACGACGAAGGCCGCGTCGCCCCCGCCGGCGGCCTCGGCAGCCAGGGCCGCGGTCCCGGCGCGATCCGTGCCCGCGAGACGGTCGAGCGCCACGCCCTCGAGCACGGCGGCAACTTCCTCGAGCACCACCTCGGCCACCGCCGCCTCCCCGCCGAGGACGGTGACCCGCTCCGGGGCCAGCCGGTCGAGTTCGGCGGCGGTCGCCGACGGCAGGGCCTCCGGCGTCGTCAGCAGGACGGGTCCGTCGACGGCGTGGGCGAGCACCGCTCCGGCGAGGGCATCGGCGAGGCCGCCGGCGCTGTCGCCCCTCGCGAGGACGACGTGGTCGGCGCCACCCTCGAACGTGGCCCGCGACGCGCAGGCCGCGGTGGCGAACCGGTCCGCCCCCGCGACCCGGTCGATCGGCGCGGTGGTCGACACCGCCACCGGGCAGTCGGTCGGCTCCGCGGCGGCGGGTGCGACGGCTGCCACAGCGCCGACGAGCACGAGCAGGAGGATCGCCGCGAGCAGCGTGTGCCGCCAGGCGTCCGCGTGCCGGCCATCCCTCACGCCGTCGCCTTCGGTCGTGGCTGCTGCGTCGCCGTCGTCGGGCCGCACGGTCACGGTTCGACGCCCGAGTCGAGGTCATCCTGCGGACCCGTGCCAGGGCCGTAGCGCACGGTCCGCCAGGGCCCTTCAGCAGCCTTGACCGGCGACCGCCACGGGAAGGATCACCGTGCCACGACGCCGCAGTCTGCTTGCCTTCCACGGTCGGCCCCCTGGGCCGGGAGACCGGGGACCGCGAACGTTGACGACGTCGCGACGGTGGAACCGTTTGACGTTCAGCGCAGCGCAGTACGTCCGCAGGAAGCGGTGGTGCGGATGGCCCGGGTAGAGGGCAGGTGGGAAACGCCGCGATCCCCTGCGCCGTCCACCGTGGCGCATGCCGCCATGCTGCGCCGTCCACGGTGGTGGTCGCGCACGCTCGGTGCCGCCCTCATCGGTGGCCTGGTGCTGTCGCTGCTCAGCCTCGGGCCCGCTCCCCAGGCCAGGGCGGCGGATTGCCGACGCGGGCACATCGCCCTCACCTTCGATGACGGCCCCAGCCACCACACCCCGTCGGTGCTCGACGCGCTGCGCCGCCGGGGTGTGCCTGCGACGTTCTTCGTCGTCGGTCAGCGGGTCCGTAGCCGTCCGAGCCTCGTGCGGCGCCAGCATCGCGAGGGGCATGCCGTGGCCAACCACACCTACCGGCACGAGCGGCTCACGTCGTTGTCGGACTCCCGGATCCGCTCGACGGTTGGGGCAACCCACCGGGCGATCCGCGAGGCCGGGGCTCCGCCGGTCAGGGCGGTGCGCCCGCCCTACGGTGCGACGAGCAGCCGAGTGCGTCGGGTGCTGCGCGACGCCGGCTACGCCCACGTCCTCTGGACCGTCGACCCCCAGGATTGGCGCGGGTACTCCTCCTCGACGATCGCCCGTCACGTCACGGCCCGTCTGGCCCCCGGCGCGATCATCCTCCTCCATGACGGTGGGTCGACCACGCCGAAGACGGTCGGGGCCCTGCCGCGGATCATCGACACCGCGCGTGCCCGCGGCTACTGCTTCGGCCTGATCGACGGGCGCGGCAGGGTCGTCGCGCCCACGCCACCGGCACCCGCGACGCCGCCCCCGCCACCCCCCGTCCAGGTCGCCCCTGCACAGGAGGTCTCACGCCTCGCTGGCGCTGACCGGTACGCCACGGCCGTCGCGGTCAGCCAGGCCGGATGGCCGCAGGGTGCCGAAGCCGCGGTGCTCGCCACCGGGCAGGACTACCCCGACGCGCTGGCGGCCTCGGTGCTCGCGGGTGCGGTGGACGGCCCGTTGCTGCTCTCGACCCAGGACCGGCTGCTGCCTGCGGTCGCCGCGGAGCTCGCGCGACTCGGCGTCGAGCGGGTCTTCGTCATCGGCGCGATCTCCGAGACCGTCGACGAAGCCCTGCGATCCCTGGGCGTCCACACGAGGGGGGTGCGCGGACGCGACCGTTACGAGACCGCGGTGCGGGTCGCTGGCCAGGTTGCGGGGGCAGGCACCGAGGGGGTGTACCTCGTCACCGGGGAGGGCTTCGCCGACGCCCTCGCGGTCGGGTCGGTGGCGGCCGGTCAGGGCTGGCCGATCCTGCTCACCCCAGCCAGGGGGCATCCGCTGCTCCCGACGTGGATCGATGCGCTCGGCGCGGAGCGGGTCGTGGTCGTGGGCGGGACCTCGGCGGTCTCCGATGCCGCGCTCGAGGGACTCATCGACGTGGAGGTCGAGCGCATCGCCGGAGCGGACCGCACCGCCACGGCGGTGGCGGTCGCCCAGGTGGCGCGAGGTCGGGGCTACGGCGCCGATCCCCTCGTCGTCAGTGGGACGACGTTCGCCGACGGCCTGGCTGGCGGCGTGCTCGCCGCACGATGGCAACGCCCGCTGCTGCTGACCGGAGGTGACCGCCTCGCGCCGCAGGTGCACGCGTGGATCAACGACGAGGGCTCCGAACGGGTCACCGTCCTTGGGGGCCAGGCGGTCATCAGTGAGGGCGTGGTCTGCCAGCTGCGCACCGGTTACGACCGTCCCGACGCCTGCGACTGACGATCCCTACCGCCCGGGCGGGCGACCGTCGACGGTGAGGTCGACGCGCTCGGCGGGCAGGCACACGAGCCCGGCGATCGGCCGCGACTCCGGCAGGGGCGTCGGGTAGCTCCACGCGAGGTCGCGCTCGACACGGCTATCGAGGTGGAGGTCGAAGTAGCGCGTCGAGCCCTTGTAGGGGCAGTGGGTCACCGTCGCCGAGGGCGTGAGCAGGTCGAGTCGGACGTCGGTGGCCGGTAGGTAGTGCCGCGGGGGCAGGCCGGTCTCGTAGAGGATGACCGGGGCGTGCGAGTCGGCGAGGACCGCACCGTCGAACGTCGCGACGACGTGGCGGGTCGAACGCAGGGCGTCGATGCGCACGTAGGGGTCGCGGGGGTGGACGAACACCTCCTCGTCCTCCTCGAACCAGGCCTCCATCGCCTGCCAGTCGAGGCGCACGTGCCCGCGTAGCGCCTCGAGCGCCGGCTCGGTGTAGCGCAGGGCGGCGCCGGTCGCGGTCGCCCCCTCGAGACGGACGTCACAGACCTCCGCGGTTCCGCGCGAGGGGGAGCGCTCGGTCGCGCCGGTGGGGTCGAGGTCGGCCGCGACATCGGCGAGCGGCAGGTAGTACGTGGGGTAGTGCGGCGACTCCCAGACGAGCAGCGGGCGTGTCGTGTCGGCCGCGGGGCGCCCGCCGAGGTAGGCGCGCACACGCTTGGTGCCGGTCTCGACGCGGACCCGGCCGCGGGCCTCGGCCATCGCTGCTCCCCTCAGGCGTGGGGCCGTCAGCGTAGCGTTCCGTCGCGCCGGGGCGCTCGGACTGCGAGGCTGGCCGGGTGAGCGATCGCGCCGGCGCCGTCCCCGAGCCGGTCCGCGTGCGTCTCCGCCTCGCCGATCCCGCCGGTGTCCCGGTCCTCATCGCTGGGGACGTGGCCCCGGTCGGCGGCGAGCCGTCACGGGTGCTCCGGCTGCGCGAGCACGAGCCGGGCCTCTGGGAGGGCGAGGCGGTGCTGTCGGCACGTGTGGCCTATCGCCTCGCCGTGCTCGACCCTGCCACCGGTGCACGCAGCGACGAGGAGGGCTTCGCGCGCTGGACCCGCCCCTCGGCGCTGCGGCGTGATCCCGACGGCCGTCGTGTGCTCGAGCAGGCCTGGCGGGCGACCCTCGTACGCTTCGTCGTGGCGCACCGCGTCGCCCCCGGTCGGCGCCTCGCCGTCGTCGGCGACGGGCCCGCGCTCGGCGCATGGCGCAGTCCGCAGCCCCTCGACCGCCTCGACGACGGGAAGTGGGAGGGCCTCCTGCCCCTCGGCGGGCCCTATGGCGAGACGGCCTACCGCTACGTCGTCCTCGACGGGCGGGCGCGCTGGGAACGCGAACCCAACCGCCACGTCGGCGTGCTGCCGCCCTGGGAGGTCGCCAACGGCGTCGTCGAGACCGACGACGCCAACGTCGTGACCGGCCTCAGCCTCGACTGGGTCACCGACGCGGTCGCGGTCGGCCCCTACCCTCAGGGTCGCGATGACGCCGCGCGCCTCGCCGAGGCCGGGGTCACCGCGGTGCTCAACGTCCAGACCGACGACGACCTGCGGCAGCGTGGTCTCGACCCCCGCGCGCTCGAGCCGACGTTGCGGAGCGCAGGCCTCGCGCTCGCCCGCGTGCCGATCATCGACTTCGACGCCGAGGACCTCGCCGCCCGCCTGCCGGAGGCGACGGCGCGGCTCGAGGACCTGCTCACCGGCGGCCACCGGGTCTACGTCCACTGCACCGCGGGGATGGGCCGTTCCCCGGCGGTCGTCGTCGCCCATCTCGTCGGCCGCGGCGCGGCCCTCGGGGAGGCGGCCCGCGTCGTCCGTGCGCGCCACCCCGAGAGCGTGCCGAACCTCGACGCGGTCGCGCGGGCCACTGGGGGTCGCCAGGACCGCTGAACCAACCGGTGGGGCCTCCACCGCGTCCGACCCACGGTCATCGCGCTGCGACGCTCGGTCGTGCTGTTCGCCTTCCGCGGCCGGGACCAACGACCGCTTCCGCGCCCGGCCTGGAGGCCTACGTTGCCCTGGGGAGGTCGGTGGGACCTCCGTGACCTTCGTGGGGTGCGTCATGAGCGACCATCCACCGCCTGCTGCGCCGCCGCCTGGTGCGCCGCCGCCACCGCCGGGGGCCCCGCCGCCACCGGGGCAGCCACCCCCGGGCGCGCCGCCTCCCCCAGGCCGGCCGCCCCCCG
>SLNF01000014.1 GCA_007133145.1 Nitriliruptorales bacterium | reverse complement strand
GTCGCCGGGCGCCGCGCGGTCGTGGCCGCGGCCGGCCGCCGTGACCTCGAGGTCGCGCCCGCCGTCTGGTCGGCCGGCTTCGCCCTCGACGTCGCCGCGCCCGAGGGGCGTGACGAGGGCGGCGGGCCCTTCGAGGCCGACGGGACCCCGCTCGCCGTCGTCGTCGACGACGACGGGGGCCGCCCCTCCCAGGTACGGGGGCTCGCCCTGCGTGGCACGGTGCTCCGCGGCGCGCTCGCGCCCGAGCGGGTGACCTGGTGGCGCGGCTTCGAGGCGCACACCGCCGAGGTGCCCGCCCCCGACGACGACGTCCTGACCCTGCCGGACTGATGGCCGTGCCCACCTGCGTCTACCGGGTCGACGCCGCGCTCGTCGAGGCGCTCGATGCCCGGCTGGGTCCACCGCTCGACTCCTACGTGCGCGGCTGGCAGGTCTGGCTCGAGGACCACGGGCCCCGCGGGGCCACGCTCGAATGGCGCCTGCACCCCCCTGCGGGCTTCACCATGCCGCGCGGCGTCGATCCCCACGACCTCTTCGGCGAGGTCCTCGCCGCGCTCGCCGACGCCGAGGATCCCGACGCCGAGGCCCTCGCGCTCGGCGGGGAGCGGCGCCTCCTCGCCGAGGTCTGGGAGGTCCTCGAGGTCTTCCCGACCTTCGGCGACCCCGCCGAGCCCGGCGAGATCGTCGCCGTGGCCACCGGCGTGCTCGGACGACGCCCCGACGCCGCGGGGGAGGCCGACCACGCCCGCCTCGGGGACCTCTTCAAGGGTCGGGCCGGCGACTTCTCGGTGGGACAGGCCCTGCTCGCCGCCCTCGACCCCGTCGCCGGGGACCCCTAGGGTTGGGGCCCATGAGCGCCGAGGTTGCCGCCGCCGTCGTCGACGGGGTCCCCACGACCCTCGCCGGCGCCGCCCTCGCGGTCACCGACGCCGGGGTCGCCCGCGGTGACGGCGCCTTCGAGACGATCGGCGTGTGGGACGGCGCGCCCTTCCGCCTCGAGGACCACCTCGCGCGGCTCGACGCCTCGCTCGGCAAGATGCTCCTGCCGCCCGCCGACGCCGGCCTGCTGCGCGAGGACCTCGCCCGGCTCCTCCAACCGGTCACCGGGGACGCGGCGCTGCGGTGCTACGTCACCGCCTCGGGCACGCGGGTCGCGACGCTCGCGCCCCAGCCCTCACGGGCGCCGCTGCGCCACCTCGTGCCACAGTACGCCCCGTGGGTCGTGCCCCCCGAGGCCTATCCCCTGGCGGGGGCCAAGACGATGTCCTATGGCCCGAACATGACCGCGACCCGCGCGGCGCAGCGTGCCGGCGGCGACGACGCGCTCCTCGTCTCCGCTGACGGCACCGTCCTCGAGGGCCCGACGTTCTGCGTGCTCTGGGTCGTCGACGGCGTGCTCTGCGGGGTGGCCCCCGAACGCGGCATCGTCGACTCGATCAGTCGACGGTCCCTGCTCGACCTCGCCCGTGAGGAGGGGGTGCCCACGCGCGACGCCGAGATCGACGTCGCCGGTCTCGGCATGGTCGACGAGGTGCTCGTCTGCTCCTCGGTGCGTCCGGTCACGGCGCTGCAGCAGGTCGGACAGCAGCGCTTCGACGGCCCGACACCGGTCGCCGACGCGCTCGCCCGCGCGCTGGAGGACGCGCGGCGCGGCCGTCGCTGAGCGAACCGCGTGCCCACGGCCACCCGTTCGGTGCTCGCGAGTGGCGCCGGGGCGGTGCATGCGCGAGGATGAGCGTCACCCGCGACGGCGCGAGCCGCGACCGGCCGTCGGCAGGGTGCGTTGAGCAGCCCTGAGGAGGAAGCCATGTCGTCCGTTCCTGCCGCCGTGTCCCGCCCGGTGCTCACCGACCTCGTCGCCGGTACGTGGCTGCGCGACGTCGCCGCCGTCGGTGCCGGCGTCCTCGTCACCGCCGCGGCCGCGCAGGTCGTCGTGCCGCTGCCGTTCTCGCCGGTGCCGCTGTCGGGGCAGACCTTCGCGGTGCTCCTCGTCGCCGCGGCGCTCGGTCCGGCACGGGCGGTGGCCGCGATGGGCCTCTACCTCCTCCTCGGGGGGATCGGCCTGCCGTTCTACGCCGACGCCGCCTCGGGCTGGCAGCACCTCGCCGGGGCCTCCGGGGGCTACCTCCTCGGCTTCGTCGCCGCAGCCTTCATCGTCGGGTCGCTCGCGCGGCGCGGGGCCGACCGCCGCCCGCTGACGATGGCCGCGGCCTTCCTCGCCGGCAGCGCGGTCATCTACCTCTTCGGGGCGACGGTCCTCGCACTCGTCACCGGCATGGGCGCCGGCGAGGCGGTGCTCCGCGGTGTCGCCCCCTACCTCGTCGGCGACGTGCTCAAGGCGGCGCTCGCCGCCGCCCTGCTGCCGGGCGCCTGGTACCTCCTCGGCCGCACCGCCTCCCGCGCCTGAACGGGGCCGAGGCCCAAGGCTCAGGCGTCGTCCCGCGCGCGGGTCTCGCGGGCACGGAACCGCCGGATGCTCTCGAGGTCGGGGTCGGCGCGGTCGCGCTTGAGCTCGGAGAAGTTCTCGTAGCGGGTGAGCCACACGACGTGGCGCAGGAGCTCCACGGCGTCGTCGTCGCTCGGCACCTCCGAGATCACCGGCCCGAAGATCGCCGGGCCCCGGCCGTCGTCGAGCACGATCGTCGGCACCCCGAAGCTGCCGGTGTCCTCGACGAGGGCCGCGTGCTGCGCGGCGACACGGTCCCAGGTGGCGTGATCGGCGACGGCCTCGTCGAGGAGGCCGGGCTCGAGGCCGGCTTCGGCGAGCGCGGCGGTGATGACGTCGGGGTCGTGCACGCGCGCGCCCCGCTCGTGCACGGCCGCGCCGAGGCAGGCGTAGAAGGCGCCGGTCGCGGCGGGGCCGTGGCGCTCGT
>SLNF01000288.1 GCA_007133145.1 Nitriliruptorales bacterium | reverse complement strand
GGGGCCTTCGCCGGCACGGCGGCGACCCGCGCCATGAACCCGCGGCGGTCTGCCACCCCGTCGTCGTGTTCGGCGACCCGCGGCAGCGGCGGGCGCCGGCGGCGGTCGAGCAGGTTGCGCGCCGACGGCACGAGCAGTCCCATGACGAGGAAGGCCGAGGCGATGCCGGCTGCGGCGAAGGCCCCGAAGTCCGCGATCGGCGGCAGGGGCGTGGCGAGGTTGGAGAGGAAGCCGATGACCGTCGTGACGGTCGCGAGCAGCAAGGCTACGCCGACGGTGCGCACCGCGGTCGCCGAGGCCAGCGGCGAAGCGGCCCCGCGCTCACGCTCCTCGCGGTAGCGCGCGTTGAGGTGGACGCTGTAGTCGATGCCCAGACCGACGAGCAGCACCGGCACCGCGACGGCGATCTGGTTGAAGGGTCCGGTGAGGCCGAGGACCTCGGGGCCGAGCAGGACCGCGAAGCCGTTCATCCAGACGATGGTGATGACGAGGCCGGCCACGCCGAACGCGACGTCGGCCAGCGAGCGGAACAGCACCGCGAGGATGAGGATGATGAGCGCGAACGACAGGCCCATGAGCAGCGGAAGGTCGTCGAGCAGCCCCTCCTCGATGTCGACGGTGAGGATCGCGAAGCTGAAGGCGTCGACGTCGAACCAGCCGGTGCGCTCGGACTCGAGGGCGTCGGCCAGTGCCATGCTCGCGTCGGTGGCCTGCCCCTCGGCGAGGTCGGCGGCGAGTTGGAGGACGACGAGCCCGCCGCGGGCCGTGCCGGCGTCGAAGTCGGCATCGTCGGAGACGAGACCCTCGAGCTGACCCGACCCCTGTCCCTCGATGGTCGACTGCACGACCGAGGAGGCCAGCGGCTCGCTGAGGTCGGCGGGCTCGACGCCGAGCTGCGCGAGCTGCGGCAGGATCGGCGTCGCGTAGGACACCACCGATGGCGAGCGCTCGGTGCCTTCCCGCAGCGCCGCGTCGACCTCGTCGATGTCGCGCGCGAGGTCGCTCAGCTCGTCAGCGAGGCGCAGGCCGTCGGCGGAGAGCACGTTGCCGCCCTGCCCAGCGTCGACGATGATCTGGATCGAGCCGCCGCGGGCACCGAAGTCCTCCTCGATGCGGTCGAAGACCTGCGTGAGCTCGGAGTCGGCGGAGAACTCGGTGATGTCGGTCTCGACGTCCTGTTGCAGCCCGAGGGCGCCGAGCACGACGGTGGCCACGGCCAGCGCCGCGAGCACGAGCGCGGGGTGGCGAGCCACCACGCGGGCCATGGGCTCGAGGATCCAACGCACGGGGCGGCCCTACGACTCGGGAGCGAGCGCAGCGCGCGTGAAGGCGACGAGCTCCGGCTCGACGCTGTCGAGGCCGAGCGGCTCCTCGCGCAGCAGGCGGGAGCCGACGACGGCCTCGACCTGGCCCATGAGCGCCGCCGCGGCGATGCGCGGCTCGCAGTGCCGCAGCTCACCACGGGCGATGCCCTCGGCGATGCGGTCGGCGAGCGGACCGACGACGGCTTCCTCGAGGCGCGCGGCGAGCCGCCCGGGCTCCTCGGGCAGCGCCCACAGCTCGGTGACGAGCAGGCGCACGAGACCGGCGTGCTCGGCGAAGTAGCGGATCGCCGCAGCGACGACGTCCTCGACGGCCCCACCCGCCTCGATCGTCCCGGTCACCGCCTCGGCGAGCCCGTCGACGCCGTCGAGCAGGAGGGCCTCGAGCAGCGCCTCACGGGAGCGGAAGTGGTAGTAGAGCGTCGCCCGGGAGACCCCCGCGGCCGCGGCAACGTCCTCCATCCGCGCCGCCCGCACGCCCTGCTCGGCGAAGACGCGCAGGGCGGCGTCGAGCAGCGCTCTGGCGGTTGGCTCGGCAGGAGTGGCGGTCGTCGACATGCCCCCAACCTACGTCGCTCCTGACACCGTGTCAGGACACGACGTCAGGGGCGGCGCCGCGACGACCGCGGGCGCAGCGGTCGAGGAGCGCAGACGAAGGGCCCCTGCGGCGGGAAGCAGGGGCCCTCGTCGGGCGGGGTTGGCTTCCCACTATGCGATCCTTGGGCCGTCCGGTCAAGGATCTTCTCGAGGGCGGGCGTGCCGAGCGCGGGCACCGCGCGGACGCGGGACGGACGGCGTGACGGCCGAGCGGGGACTAGTCCGAGCGGGCCATCCACCAACCCTCCTCACGGAGGGTCGATCGACAGGGGAAACACTCCGAAGGGGCGATAGTAATGCTCGCTACCCTCTGTGACTATGCAGTGACGTCGCGGGCGGACGCCGCGATGGCCGCACCAGCGCCGTCGACGTCGCGCCTCCCTGCCCCGGCGGGATGGGCAGGGAGGCCGTCCGACGGCAGCGCCGATCGCCCCCGGCGCGCGGCCTCGCCCCCGCGCGCGCCGACGGCGATGATGGGCCCATGCGCAGCCTGACCGCCGTCGCCCTCGCGACGCTCACGCTCGCCGCCCTCGCCGGCTGCGCCACCCCCGGACAGCGCGCCGATCCCGAGCCTCCCCTCGCCCGCGCGACGCCGGTCGAGCCCGACCGGCCGAGCCCTCGCGGCGCCGAGGAGCCACACCCCACGGCCGCCCCCGTACCCTCGGCACCCGCGGCGGGCCCGACACCGGAGCAGGACGCGCAGGCGACGGCCTTCGGGTCACCCACGCTGCTCGGTCGCTTCGACGCCTCGAGGGTCCCCGGGGCCTCGGGGCTCGCCGCGAGCGCACGCAACCCCGGATGGCGCTACCTCCTCAACGACCGGCCCGGCACCGACGCCGTCTGGCTCCTCGACGGCCGGGCCCGGCTGCACGGCCCGCTGCGCATCGCCGGCCTCGACGCCGTCGACACCGAGTCGCTCGAGGTCGCGCCCTGCGGACCCGACGACGCCCGCTCGTGCCTCTACATTGGCGACATCGGCGACAACCTCCGCTCACGCGAGCACGTCGAGGTCCACCGCATCGTCGAACCCGACCTCGAGGGGACCCTGCCCACGGCACCGCTGCCCGCCGACGTCGCGCGGTTGGTCTACCCCGACGGCCCCCACGACGCCGAGGCCCTCCTCGTCGACGCCGACGGCCGGCCGCATCTCGTGACGAAGGCGACCTTCGACGCCGAACGCGACGAGACCGGCCCCACGCGGCTCTACACCGCGTCGGCCTTCGCCAACGGGGTCCTCGAGGAGGTCGGGCGGCTCACGCTGCCGGCACCGCGACGCCGCGTGCTCGGGCCCGTCGTCGGCGACGTCGTGACCGGCGGGTCGGTGGCCGGCGACGGACGCGTGCTGCTGCGCACCTACGACCATGTCGTGCTGCTCACGCCCCCCGGGCCGGACGCGGACCTCGCCTCACTGCCGGGGTGGGATGCCGAGGAGGTCCCCGGGCCACTGCTCCCACAGGCCGAGGCCGTGGCCTGGGATGCCGACGGCTGCGGCTACGCGCTCGTGAGCGAGCGCATCGGCGACCTCTGGCACGTGCCGTGTGTCAGGGGATGACGAGCTCCTCACCGACCTGCAGGAGGTCGGGGTCGTCGATGTCGTTGGCGTCGATGAGGTCGTCGACCTCGACACCGAACTCCTCGGCGATGCCGATGAGGGTGTCGCCCGACTGCACCTCGTAGGTCTCCGCGCTCTCGGCGTCGTCCTCGGGGTCCTCGGTGGGCTCGGGGTCCTCGGTGGGCTCCGGGTCCTCGGCCGGCGTCGGGTCCTCGGTGGGCTCAGGGTCGAGGAGGTCGGCACCCAGGTCCTCGTCCTCGTCCTCGCCGCCGCAGGCCGCCAGCAGGCCCGCGAGCGCGAGCGCGACGATCGTGCGTCCTCCGCGCATGCTCTCCTCCAGCTCGGGACCCCATGAAAGCACGCGGCGGGCCCGTGTGGAGGCAGGCTCTACCGGTCGGGGTCCCCGGCGTACCCAAAACGGGCACGGTCGGGTACCGTGCACGCTCCGCGAGAGGAGCCACGATGCCGCCCGAGACCTCGGCCGCCCCCCGACCGGACGCCACACCGGGCGACGAGCGTGGGGCGCCGCGGATCGCGAGCCTCATCCCCGCGGGCACCGACCTCGTCGCCGCGCTCGGCCTCGAGGCGCACCTCGTCGGCGTCTCCCACGCGTGCGACCACCCTGCGGCCGAGGGCAAGCCCGTGCTCACCTCGAGCGCCCTGGCCTCGGCGTCGCAGGAGGCCGGCGTCGTGCCCCCCCACGAGGTCGACCGTGAGGTCGTCGACGCCGTGCTCAGCGGCACCGCGCTCTACCGCACCGACGCCGAGGGCCTCGACCGGCTCTCCCCCGACGTCGTCGTCGCCCAGGAGGTCTGCGACGTCTGCGCCGTCGACAGCCGCGACGTCGTCGCGGCGCTACCGGAGGGGGCCGAGCTCATCGCCCTCGAGGCGACCTCGGTGGCGAGCCTCAACGAGGACCTCCGCGTGCTCGGCAAGGCGGTGGGCCGCGAGCGCAAGGCGAGGGAGCTCATCGCGGACATCACCACCCGTCACGAGAGAGTGGCCGACCGAGTCGCGGGGCTGCCACGACCGACGGTGCTCACGCTCGAGTGGAGCGACCCGCCGTTCATCGGGGGGCACTGGGTCCCCGAGCTCGTCGAGATCGCCGGGGGCACGCACCCCCTCATCCGCCCCGGGGAACCCTCGGCGCGGTCGGACTGGGACGTCATCGCCGCCTGCGACCCCGACATCGTCGTCGCGATGCCCTGCGGCTACGGGCTCGAGGCGACGATCGCCGAGAGCCGCGAGCTCCTCGCGCGCCCGGAGGTCGCGGGTCTCCGCGCGGTCCGGCAGGACCGCTGGTGGGCCACCGACGCCACGACGCTGTTCAGTCGCGCCACCCCGGCGATGGCCCGCGCCGCTGAGGTCCTCGCGGGCATCCTCCATGGCGGCGCCGTGCCCGAGCCCGAGCCCCACGAGGCGGTCCGCGTCAGCACATCGTGACGGACGGCCCACGACAGGTGTCGGAGGCCCGCTCGGTGGAACGATGGGGTGCACGACCCAACCGGGAGGAGTCCCCATGCCGCACCGCTACCTGCTGCTGCTCGTCGCCGCCCTCGCCCTGGCCGTCACCGCCTGCGCCGACGACGTGGCCGAGGAGACCGTCGACGACGAGGTCGCCGAGGCCGACGAGGAGGCAGCGGACGCCGACCTCATGGTCGCCGAGAGCCCCCTGGGCGAGCACCTCGTCAGCGCCGACGGCCTCACCCTCTACCTGTTCACCGAGGACGAGCCCGGCGTCTCGAACTGCGTCGACGAGTGCGTCGCGAACTGGCCGGTCCTCGCGCCCGCCGGCGATGACGTCGTGGCCGGCGACGGCATCGACGAGGCGCTCCTCGACACGATCGAGCGCGACGACGGCATGACGCAGGTCACCTACGCCGACTGGCCGCTGTACTTCTTCGTCGAGGACGACGGCGCAGGGGACGTCGAGGGCCAGGGGGTCAACGACGTCTGGTGGGTCGTCGACCCCGCCGGCGAGCCGATCGAGACGCTGCCGGAGGACGAGGAGGAGGACGACGCCGGCGGCTACTAGCCGGCAGGCAGGCTACCGTCGGCCTGGAGGGCGGTGACCGGCCCGTCACGCCTCCGTGCGCGGTGTCGGCCGGCTCACTACGCTGCTGGGATGAGCCCTCCACCCTGGTGGCGCGACGCCGTCATCTACCAGATCTATCCCCGCTCGTTCTGCGACGACTCCGGCGACGGCGTCGGCGACCTCGCGGGGATCATCCGCAACCTCGACCACCTCGCCTGGCTCGGCGTCGACGGGGTATGGCTCTCGCCGATCTACCGCTCCCCGATGGCCGACTTCGGCTACGACGTCGCCGACCACTGTGACGTCGACCCGCTCTTCGGCGACCTCGCGATCGCCGAGCAGTTGATCGAGGAGGCGCATGCCCGGGGCATCCGGGTCCTCCTCGACTTCGTGCCGAACCACACCAGCAGCGAGCACCCGTGGTTCGTCGCCGCGCGCTCGGACGTCGACGATCCCCACCGCGACTGGTACGTCTGGCGTGACCCCGCCGCCGACGGCGGACCCCCGAACGCCTGGGTCGCCGCCTTCGACCGCGACGCCCCAGCGTGGACCCTCGATCCCGGGAGCGGCCAGTACTACCTCCACCTGTTCCTGCCCGAGCAGCCCGACCTCGACTGGAACCACCCCGCCGTCGAGCTGGCCCAACAGGACGTCCTGCGCTTCTGGCTCGAGCGTGGCGTCGACGGCTTCCGCGCCGACGTCGTCCACCTCATCGGCAAGGACCCCGCGCTGCCGGATGACCCTCGCGACCACGAGCGCGAGTCCCGCGTCGGCTTCCACTTCGAGCCCGACCGCCTCCTGCCGCTGCTGCGCGGGCTGCGGCGCACCATCGATGCCTACGACCAACCCGACACCAGCCTGCCGGGTGAGCGCATGATCGTCGGCGAGGTCAACCTCGCCGACGACGAGCAGATCGTCGCCTGCTACGACGGAGGGCGGGGGCTGCACCTCGCCTTCAACTTCGCGCTGCTGCGCTCGCCCTTCGACGCCGACGTCTGGCGCCGCACGATCAGCGACCTCCACGCCGTCTACGATCCCGTCGACGCGTGGCCGACGTGGGTGCTGTCGAACCACGACGAGCCCCGGCACCGCACACGCTACGGCGGGCGCGAGTCGCGGGCCCGCGTCGCGGCGACCCTGCTGCTGACGTTGCGGGGCACGCCGTTCCTCTACGCCGGCGAGGAACTCGGCCTCGAGGACGCCGCGGTCGACGCCGACACGGCCCTCGATCCCGGCGGGCGCGACGGGTGCCGGGCCCCCATCCCCTGGCAGCCCGGAGGCCGGCGTGGCTGGGCGGGGATCCCCTGGCTGCCCTGGCCACCCGACCCCGACGACCGCAGCGTCGCGGTGGAGCGCGACGACCGCGACTCGGTCCTGTGGCTCTACCGCCGCCTCCTCGAGGCGCGGCGGGCGAGCCCGGCGCTGCGCCGCGGCAGCCTGCGCCTGCTCGACACCCCGAGCGGGGTGCTCGCCTACGAGCGCGCCTGGGAGGACGACCGGCGCGTCGTCGTGCTGTCGACCGCCGCCGAGCCGATGACCCTGCCCCTCGAGGGGGCGTGGCGCCTCGAGGTCGCCAGCGACGGCCGCGGCCGGGGCATGCCCTTCGACGGGCTCATCGAGCCCGAGCGCGCCCTGCTCCTCGCCCCTGCCAGCGACCTCTAGCCGCGCGCGGCCTCCAGCAGCGCGCCGGCGAGGGCGCCCGCCGTCGCCGCGGCGTGGGCACTCAGCGCCGCGTGCGCCTGCAGGGAGCGGCCCTGGCTGGCCTGGTGGAGGTGCCGGCAGAGGAACGGGGTGAGGTCGCTGCCGCCGACCTCCTCCCGGGCCGCGGCGGCGGTCGCGCTGCGCACGAGCCGCACGTGCAGACGGGCCGGCACCGCGTCATCGTCGGGCACACCGACGAGGAACAGCAGCGCCGAGGGCGGCAGGCCGAGGTCCCTGGCGGCGAGGGCCACCGCCGCGGCCTCGTCGACGCCGGCGAGGCTGCGCGGCAGGGCGACCTCGGTCGGGCCGAGATAACTCGAGGGCAGACGGTCGACGCCGACCCCCGCGACGGCGACCCCGAGGCTCTCGAGGCGCTCGAGGCTCGCACGCGGATCCATCGTCGGCAGGACCCCGCCGGCGACGACGGTGACACGGGCGCGGGCCAAGGCCACGAGATCGGCGGACTCGTCCCAGGACTCCCGCGCGTCACGGCGGACCCCGCCGAACCCGGTCGCGGCGAGCACCCCGACGCCGACCTGCGCCGCGAGGTGCGCCGAGGCCCCGACGCTCGTGCCACCGGTCACGCCGTCGGCGACGGCGAAGGGCAGGTCGCGGGTGGCGAGGACCTGCCCACCGTCGGCGAGGCGCGCGAGGTCATCGGCGCCGAGCCCGATCCGGGCAAGGCCGTCGATGACGGCGATCGTCGCGGGCACCGCGCCGGCGGCACGCACCGCCGACTCCGCCTGCTCGGCGAGGACGCGGTTGCGCGGGCGCGGCAACCCGGTCGGCACGAGTCCGCTGTCGAGCGCGACGACAGGACGCCCCTCGACGAGCGCCTCACTGACCTCCTCGGCGACCTGCACGCGCATCGCGGTCACGCTACCGCACCCTGCGACGGCCGCGACATGGGCGCTCGGTCCTACCAGCGGTGGTGGACCTGCGGCGCGATGAGCTCGTCGTAGACGTAGCGCACCGCCTCGAGGGTGTCCTCGTCGAGGTCGCCCAAGAGCGAGGCCGCCGCATTCTCCCGCGCCTGGGCAGGGGTCCTGGCCCCCGGGATGACCGTGGAGACCTCGTCGTGGGTGAGGATCCACTTCAGGGCCAACTGCGCAAGGGTCGCGCCGTCGGGCACACGCTCGGCGAGCTGCTGGGCGGCGGCCACCCCGGTGGCGTAGTCGACGCCGGCGAAGGTCTCCCCGACGTCGAAGGCCGCGCCCTCGCGGTTGAACGCGCGGTGGTCGTCGGCGGCGAAGGCGCTGTCCTCGGTGAGCTTGCCGCTGAGCAGCCCTGAGGCGAGGGGCACGCGCGAGATGACCCCGACGTCGCGCTCGGCGGCGCGGGCGAGGAAGACCTCGGCGGGGCGCTGACGGAAGGCGTTGAAGATGATCTGCACGGTGCCGAGCCCGTCGTACTCGATCGCCTTGAGCCCCTCCTCGACGCGCTCGACCGAGACGCCGTAGGCCGCGATGGCGCCGCGGGCGACGAGCTCGTCGAGCACGGCGAAGACCTCGGGGTGGTAGTAGACGTCGGTCGGCGGGCAGTGCAGCTGCACGAGGTCGAGACGGTCGACGTCGAGGTACTCGCGGCTGCGGTCGATCCAGGCGAGCAGGTTCTCGGGGGTGTACGACGCGACCTCGAGCGGTGCGCGGCGACCGCACTTCGTCGCGATGACGAGCTCCTCCTCGCGCTCGCGGCGCAGCTGGGCGAGGAGGCGCTCGCTGTGACCGTCGCCGTAGACGTCGGCGGTGTCGAAGAAGGTGACGCCGGCGTCGACCGCGGTGTGCAATGCCGCGAGGCTCTCGGCATCGTCGACGGGGCCCCAGTCCCCGCCGATGGCCCACGCCCCGAAGCCGACCTCGGAGACCTTGTAGCCGGTCTTGCCCAGTCGTCGGTAGCGCACGGTGATCGTGTCTCCCTCAGCTCGTCGTCCGACGGCAGCCTAGCCGTCGACCGGATGGCGGCCCGCTCCTGCGCCGCGGGCGCGTGGGTCCCAGGGTGGCACAGCGACGGGCCGCCGGGGTCCGACATCGCCGCGCGCGAACCCGTACGATCTGTCGACGCGCGCCGGTGGGGCCGGCGTGGGGGTGGGTCGACGGTCGCGGGTCCGCCGCGGCGGGGCACCACCCCGGAGCAGCAGCACGCAGCGGCACGAGCCCCCGGGCGGGAGGGGTCCCGGACCGTCGGCTCGTGCCCCACGACCCGACCGCCTCCGTGCGCGGGGGCGTTCCCATCGGCAGCGTCGCCGTTGGCGTAACCACCTCGCAACGCCGCAAGTCCATACTGCCCAGCAGCACCGACCGGGGACGTCGCGCCGCGGGAGGGCCGTAGCCCCGGGAGCGAGCCTGAGGAGAATCCCGCATGGTTGAGATCAACACCCCCATCCTGACGACGTTCATCGTCTACCTCGTGGCGATGATCGGCGTCGGCCTCTACGTCTATCGGCGAACGCGCACGCTCGAGGACTTCGCCCTCGGTGGACGCGACCTCAACGCCCCGACCGCGGCGCTGTCGGCCCAGGCCAGCGACATGTCCGGCTGGCTGCTGCTCGGCCTGCCGGGCGCGGTCTACGCCGCCGGCATCGGTGCGACGTGGATCGCGATCGGCCTCGCGATCGGCACCTACCTCAACTGGCTCATCGTCGCGCCGCGGCTCCGCGCCTACACCTCGCGGGCGAACAACGCCGTGAGCCTCTCGGCCTACCTCGAGGAGCGCTTCGAGGACCGCAGCCGGTCCCTGCGCGCGGTCTCGGCGATCGTCATCGTCGTCTTCTTCACCGTCTACGTCGCCAGCGGCCTCGTCGCCGGCGGCATCCTCTTCGAGTCGACCTTCGGCGTCGACTACGCCGTCGCGGTGACGATCGCGACGATCGTGATCGTGAGCTACGCCTTCCTCGGCGGCTTCCTCGCGGTGAGCCTCACCGATGCCGTGCAGGGCACGCTGATGTTCCTCGCGCTCCTGCTCCTGCCCCTCGTCGCGATCCTCTCGGTCGGCGGCTGGGGCGCGCTCACCGGCGAGGTCACCGCGGCCTCGCCGGGGCTGTGGAGCCTCGGCAGCGAGGCGGTCTACGAGGACGGCACGTGGAGCCCCGGAGCGCCGCTCAGCGCGATCGCGGTGATCTCGCTCATGGCCTGGGGCCTCGGCTACTTCGGCCAGCCGCACATCCTCGCGCGGTTCATGGGCATCCGGCGGGTCAGCGACGTGCCGGTCGCCCGGCGCATCGGCACCGGCTGGGTCGTCTTCACCCTCGGCGGGGCGACGCTCGTCGGCCTCACCGGCATCGCCGCCCTCGACACCCCGCTCGACAACCCCGAGACGGTCTTCCTCGAGCTCATCCAGCAGCTGCTCAACCCATGGGTGGGCGGGGTCCTGCTCGCCGCGGTGCTCGCGGCGATCATGTCGACCGCCGACAGCCAGCTCATCGTCTCCTCGACGGCGCTGACCGAGGACTTCTACCGCGCCTTCCTCAACAAGGAGGCAAGCCAGAACACCCTCGTGTGGGTGGGCCGCGCCACCGTCGTGGCCGTCGCGCTCATCGCCTACACGATCGCCCTGCCCGGCGAGACCGCGGTGCTCGACATCGTCGCCTTCGCCTGGGCCGGCTTCGGGGCGGCGTTCGGGCCGGTCATCATCCTCTCGCTGTTCTGGCCCAGGATGACCGGGGCCGGGGCGATGGCCGGCGTCGTCGCCGGCGCGGCGACGGTCCTCGTCTGGGAGCAGGTGCCTGCGCTCGCCGGCACCGGCATCTACTCGATGCTGCCTGGTTGGGCAGCCGCGCTCATCAGCGCCTACGTCGCCGGGAAGTACTTCGGCAAGCAGCCCGAGCGTGACTGGTCGGGCAACTACGCGCAGGAGACCGACGACCGCGAGGCGCAGGAGCGCACCGACAGGGCCGCAGGGATGGCGTGAGCCGCACCCGGGGCCCCCGCGCGTGACGTGACCAGTGGGGGTGCCGCCCTTCGCGGCACCCCCACCCCCGTCCCTGCCAGCCGCGACCGTCCGGCCGAGAAAGGAGCGGCATGCTCACCGAGCTGCTCGTGCGGGCCTCCGACAGCCCCACCCTCGCCCGCCTCG
>SLNF01000325.1 GCA_007133145.1 Nitriliruptorales bacterium | reverse complement strand
CCGCGAACGGCCCGGAGGTCACGCGGATGTTCTCGCCCTCCTCGAACTCCACCGACGGCGCGGCGCGCTCCTCCTCGTCGGGCTCGGCGAGGATGCCCTCGACCTCCCGGTAGGACAGCGGCACGGGCTTCGTGCCGGGCGGCCCGACGAAGCCGGTGACCGCGGGAGTGTTGCGCACGACGTACCACGAGTCGTCGTCGAGCTCCATGCGCACGAGCACGTAGCCGGGGAAGACCTTGCGCTTGACCGTCTGCTTCTTGCCGCCCTTGATCTCGGTCGCGTCCTCGGTCGGGATGATGACCTCGTAGATCCGGTTCTCCATGTTCATCGACTGGATGCGGTTCTCGAGGTTGGCCTTGACCTTGGCCTCGTAGCCGGAGTACGTGTGGACGACGTAGTAGTCGCCGGGCTGGCGGGCGAAGTCGATCCGGCTTGGCGCCCGGGTGACCTCGGCCTCGTCGGCGGCCGGCTCCTCGGCTGCCTCGGGCGCGTCGGCGGGCTCCTCCTCGTCGAGCCCGAGGGCGCGCGAGACGTCCTCGACGCTCGGGGTGGGCTCGTCGGTCGCACCCGCGGCGGCGAGCAGCTCCTCGAGGTCGTCGCCGTCGTCCTCCGCCTCGGCCGGGACCTCGGCGGCCTCGGCGACCGTGGCGGCCACGAGCGCGTCGAGGTCGGGGCTGCCGGCGTCGTCCTCGGCGACCTCCTCCTCGGCGACCTCGTCCTCGGCGACCTCGTCCTCACCGGCCTCACCCGCGGCGGCTTCCTCACCGGCGAGCTCCTCCTCGGGGACGAGGGGATCGCGCTCGTCGCTCATCCGAACACCCAGAGGACGAGCTGTCCGAAGATCTGGTCGATGAAGAAGATGTAGGTCGTGAGCAGGATCACGAAGATCAGCACCGCGATCGAGTACTGCGTGAGCTGCTTGCGGTCGGGCCAGTGGACCCTCGACAGCTCCGAGCGCACCTCACGGACGAACTGCCCCGGGCTCGTGCGCTCCTTGGTCTTGCCGGGCGCCGAGCCGCCGGCGGCGGCCGCGGCGTCGGCCGAGCTGCCGGCGTCCCCGGCACGCTCGTGCTGGCGCTCGAGGCGCTCCTTGTCGCGTTTCGACTCGCGGCTCACTTCCGCGTTCCTCCTCTGCGCCGGCCGGGGCCGGGCGTTGCGGCGATGCGGCGATGCTCGGGTGGACTCACCGTGCGAGCGTGCCGTCAGCAGGGGCGGGAGGAATCGAACCCCCAGCCTTCGGTTTTGGAGACCGACGCTCTGCCAATTGAGCTACGCCCCTCCACGCGCGCACCGGGCATAGAAAAGACTGCCCGGAGGCAGCGCGCCGCTCAGTATAGGCCTCTCGCCCACCTGCCGACAACCGTCGATCGGGGACGGCGCAGCCTCGGCGCAGCCTCGGCGCAGCCCCGGCGCAGCCCCGGCGGAGCCGCTCAGGCGCGCTCGCCGGGGTCGAGGGCGACGACCGCCCGGGAGCGCTTGCGGTCGATGACCGCCGAGCCGTCGGCGAGCACCGCCCAGATCGCGAGGGTGGCGGTCGCCGCCTCGGCATCGACCTCGAGGACCTCCCCGCCGAGGCGCAGCGTGGCCTCGACCGGGCAGGGAGCGCGGAAGGAGGCCGCCAGCGCGCGCACGTGCTCGGGCCCGCCCGCCCATTCGGTCACCGCCGCCGACAGCAGCCCCATGGACAGCATGCCGTGGGCGATGACCCCCCCGGTGGGGCTCACGCGGGCGGCGAAGGCGGGGTCCCAGTGCAGGCGGTTGTAGTCGCCGCTCGCGCCGGCGTAGCGCAGGACGCGCTCCTGGTCGAGGCGAGCGAAGTGCTCGGGCAGCGACTCACCGACGGCGACGTCGTCGAGGTGGCGCATCAGGCGGCCTCGTCGTCGAAGAAGATCACCGTCGACTCCGCGCGCAGCACCTCGGCGTCGTCGGCGGCGTCGTTGACGTCGACGGCGAAGGTGAGGATGTCCATCCGGCTGCGCGAGGCGATGTCGACGATGTGCGGGGTGCAGACGAGGACGTCGCCGACGCGCAGCGCGCGCGTGAAGGCGAAGGACTGCCCGCCGTGGACGAGGTTCCAGTGCGCCCCGAGCTCGGGATCGGCCTGCAGGGTGCGCTCGAGGGCGAGGGTGAACACCGCCGCGAAGGACGGCGGTACGGGGACGTCGGCGTCGGGCACGACGCGGGGGTCGGCGCGGTGGGCGGCCGTCGCCGCCCCGGTGACCTCGGCGTACTCGCGGACCTTCTCACGGGAGATCACGTAGGTGAACGGCGCGTAGCGGTGCCCGACGCGCGCCGGGTTGAGGCTCATCCGACCTCTCCTGTCTCGTGCCTCCACAACGTTGGGGGCGTGCAGGCGCAGGCCGAGCCCTGCACCGCCCGCCCGGTGCGACACGTGCGCTCTGTGGATCAGCCGCCGGGCGGGCGAGCCCCCGCCGGGCTAGTCCTCGTCTGCGCCACCCTTGGCGCTCTTGTTCTTCGGCGCGAGGACCATGGTGATGAAGCGACCCTCCATGCCCCCACGGGACTCGACGTTCGCGAGGTCACCGACCTCCTCGGCGAAGCGGTCGAGGAGCTTCGCGCCCATCTCGGGGCGACGCAGCTCGCGGCGCCGGAACATGATCTGCAGGCGCACCGAGTGCCCGTCGGAGAGGAAGTCGCGCGCATGGCGCACCTTCGTCTCGAAGTCGTGGTCATCGATCTTGGGCCGCAGCCGGATGGCCTTCTGCCCCCCGCCGCGCTGCTGCTTGCGCTGCTCCCGCTCTGCGCGCTCGGTCTCGTAGACGTGCTTGCCGTAGTCCATGACCTTGGCCACCGGCGGGTTGGCGTTCGGCGCGACCTCGACGAGGTCCATGCCGAGCTCCTTGGCGGCGTCGATCGCGATCT
>SLNF01000287.1 GCA_007133145.1 Nitriliruptorales bacterium | reverse complement strand
GCGGCGAGGAGGTCGTCGTCGGAGCCCATGAGCCCGGCGATCTTCGAGCCGAGCGCGACGATCTGGGCGCCGGTGAGCGTCGCGACGTCGATCATCGCGTCGGGCTCCTGCTCGGCGGCGTAGGCCAGTGCGTCGGCGAGGACGAGGCGACCCTCGGCGTCGGTGTTCATGACCTCGACGGTCTTGCCGCCGTACTGGGTGAGGACGTCGGAGACCCGTTGGGCCGTACCCGAGGGCATGTTCTCGGCGAGCGGCAGCAGGGTGGTGACCTTGAGCTTGAGCCCGAGCTCGGCGATGGCCACCGCCGCGGCGTACGTCGTCGCCGCGCCGGCCATGTCCATCTTCATCGTCGCCATCCCCGAGGACGGCTTGAGGCTGACCCCCCCGGTGTCGAAGGTGATGCCCTTGCCGACGAGGACGAGGTGGCGCTCGGGACGGCCCTTGCTGTAGGTGAGCTCGACGAGGCGCGGCGGGGCCGACGAGCCCTGCCCGACACCCAGGATGCCGCCGAACCCTCGCTTGGCGAGGTCGTCCTCGTCGTGGACCTTCACCTTGAGGCCGGCCTCCTTCGCGCGCTCGGCGAGCCGCTCGGCGAGCGCCGGCGGGCGCTTGTCCTGCGGCGGGGTGTTGACGAGGTCTCGGGTGAGGCACACCGCCTGGGCGATCGCCTGGGCTGGGGCGATGGCGTCCTTGATCTCCGCGCCCTTGAGCCCGGCGCCGGCGAGGAGGGCGACCTCACCGACCCCGGGGGCGTCGGGCGCCTTGGACTTGAAGGCGGTGTAGGCGTAGGCGCCGAGGGTTGCCCCCTCGACGACCGCCGCGGTGCGCTCAGCGACGCCGGCCTCACCGGCGAGGAGGTCGCCGGGCACGGTGATCGCGAGGTCGGCGTCCTTCGCCGCGGCCTTCGCCGCGGCACCGGAGGCCGCCCGCAGCGCGTGGACGTCGGGCTCCGAGCCGAGACCGACGACGAGCGCGAGCGGGGCCTCGGCCTTGCCGCGCGTGGGGATGCGCGCCGTCTGGTTCGCCTCGCCGGTGAAGCGCAGCGCCGCGAGCTCCTCAACGAGGTCGACCTTGAGCGCCTTGCCGAGGGCCGCCGCGTCCGCGCCCAGCGTCGGCGCGTCATCGCCCTTGGCGGCGAAGACCGCGACCACCGCGGTGTCGACGTCGTCGGGCGAGTGCTTGCGGAACGCGAACGTGGGCATGACGACCTCCGGGTCAGCGTGGTGCCGCCGTCGACGGCAGGGCTCTCGGCGCGCGAGTCTAGTGGCCGCCGCCGGCTACGCTGTCGGGCATGTCCGCCACGCCCGAGCCGGGCGAGCCGATCGCCGCCGACCTGCGCGACTATGTCGACTTCACCGCCGAGCGCGCCTCGAGCCGGCGGGTCTTCGCCACCGACCTGCTCGCCATCGACGTCGTCTGTCTCGAGCCGGGGCAGCACATCGGCGCGCGCGAACTGCCCGAGGCCGACGTCGTCTATACGGTCCTCGGGGGGCGGGCCTGGATCGTCACGCCCGACGCCGAGGCGGTCCTCGAGCCGCTGCAAGCGCTCCTCGTCCCGGCCGGGGTGCCCCACGGGCTCCGCAACGACGGCGCCGACCCGCTCATCCTCCAAGCCTCGGCGAGCCCGAGCGCCGACCTGCCCGCGCTGCACGAGGGGCCGGCGCGGCGGCCGGTGCACCGCAGCGAGCCGCGCCGCGGGGCCCTCGACCGACTCCGCGGGGTCTTCGGCGCGACCGAGTGAGGCGCCCCAGCGGGTCTTCGGCGCGACCGCATGGGGCGCCCGGGTGTGGCGGACGCGGCTCAGTCGTCGCGGGGGATGACGTCGAAGTCGCCGGAGACCCGCCCGTCTGGCAACTCGAGGCGGACCTCCCCGCGGTAGCGCACGAGCGGCTCGACGGTCTCGATGAGGACCTGGCCGCCGCGGGCGCGCACGCGGTCCTCCCCGACCTGCACGTCGACGACGGCGTGCTCGGTGATCGTCTCGCACTGCTCGCCCCGGCAGTCGGAGCCGGCGACGTCGAGGACCGCGCCGTCGGTGAGCAGCGCGGGGTTCTCGAAGACGAGGACGAAGGTCTCCCCCACGACGGTCTGGGTGATGATGCAGACGTCGTCGTCGGTGCCGGTCGCGGGGTCGCACGCGCGGAAGACGAGCTGCGGGGCGCCGTCCCTCACGCTGACCTGCCGGCCGTCGACGGTACCGGCGAGGGTGATCCCCGCACGCCCGTCGCGCGGCTGGTTGTCGGGGTTGGCCTCACCGCCGCCGCAGCCGGCGAGCAGGGCCGAGGCGAGGGTGAGCGCGACGAGGGCGCGCGTCGCGCGACGACGCTCGTGACCCATGCCGGCCTGCCACCTCCTCCCCGCGCACCGGCCCGCCATGGTAGGGCGGACCAGGTCGCGCGGCCCCGCGAGTGGCGGCTCAGCGCACTCACACGACTGCGATCCGCCAATCGTCGCAAAGGCCGGGCCGGCGCAGCGCGGCGAGTGGCGGCTCGCGGTCCCGGTGGTGTCGCGACCCGCCAGCGGGCAAGACTGGATGCCATGACGCCCCAGGGACTGCCGCTGCACGGAGCCGACGCGACCTACCTCGACGCCGAGCCCGAGGAGGCGACGGCGCGCCTCGCCGAGGCGCTCGAGCACGATCCCGGGTCGAGGGCCGAGACGCTGCGGCGCGCCGCGGCGGCGACGCCCACCCACCTCGAGGCCTGGGCGCGGCTCGCCGAGCACGCCCTCGATGCCGGCGACCCCGTCGCCGCCTACGCCTTCGCGCGCACCGGCTACCACCGCGGCCTCGACCGTCTGCGCAAGGCCGGCTGGGGCGGGCAGGGGCCGGTGCCCTCGAGCCATGCGCCCAACCACGGCGTGCTGCGCAGCGTCGCCGCGCTCGGACGAGCCGCTGCGGCGATCGGCGAGGACGAGGAGGCCGAACGCTGCCGCGTCCTGCTCGCCGAGATGGACCCCGACGACGGCCTCGGCCTGCAGGGCTGATGCAGCGGGCGCAGACCACCGTCGTCGCGGTCGTCGCTGCGTCCGCCGAGGGCGACCTCGCCCGGCAGGCGGCCCGCAGCCTCGCCTCGGCGCGCAACGTGCGCTTCGTCGACGACGAGGCGGGCGGCACCGGACTCGCCGCGCGGGGGGCGACGACGCTCCGGGAGGTCGCCCGCACCCAGGCGACCTACGCCGTCGGCAGCTTCGACCCCCTCGGCGCGGTGGCCAACGCCTGGACGCGGACCTACACGGGGGTGGCCGCCCGCGGCGAGCTCGAGGTCGCCGTGGAGGAGACCCGCAGCGCCGCGCAGGCCGGCGCACTCGAGCTACCCGACTACTACCTCGTCCTCGCGCCCGACGACTGGCCGGCGACCCGCCGGCACTGGTACCTCGGCGCGCTCCATGAGCACGCCCCCCACCGGGTCGTGCCGACGGTTGCGCGCCCGCAGCCCGCGGTGCTCGCCGAGCTCGCGGCGGGACGCTGGTGGCCGCCGCTCGAGCGGCTGCTCGACCGCCTCGTCGCCCGGCTGCCCGATGCGCCTCCGTCGTCGGGGCCGCGCGGTGCCGGGTTGCTCGATCCCGCTGGTCGGGCCCATCCACCGGCCTCCGAACTTGCCGTCTCCGGTGACGACGAGGTCCTGCTGCCCGGTGATCCCCGCGCCGACCTCGACCCCGGCGAGGAGGGCTGACGCGGTGCACCGCTGCACCCGACGCGGGCAATGGCGACGCGGTGGGTTAGCCTGCGCGGGTCACCAAGATTGGGAGTGAGGATGTTCATTGAGCTGAACGGGGTCCGTCACCACTACACGTCGACCGGCGAGGGCCCCCCGGTCGTGCTCGTGCACGGCCTCGGCGGCAACCTCCACACCTGGCACGGGGTGACCGAGGCGCTGAAGCTGCACCACCACGTCGTCGCGCTTGACCTGCGGGGGCACGGCCGCAGCGACACCGGCAAGGGCGCGTTCTCGATCAAGACCTGGGCCAACGACGTCGCCGCGCTCATCAGCGCGCTCGAGCTCCCGGCGGTCACCCTCGTCGGGCACTCAATGGGCACGCTCATCGCCCAGCAGGTCGCCGTCGCCCAGCCCGAGGCCGTCGACAACCTCGTGCTGCTCGGAGGGATCAGCCACTTCGAGCCGCCGGCGAAGGAGGCCTACGCCAAGCGCGCCGAGGCCGTCGAGGAGGGCGGCATGGACGCGCTCGTCGACGACTGGGTCCCCGGGGCGCTCGCCCCGCGCACCCACGCGAAGCTGCCGCAGCTCACCGGGATGCTGCGCGCGATGTTCCTCGGCAACGACCCCAAGCAGTACGCGAAGGCCTGCCGGGCGCTGTCGAAGGCGCCGAACATCGACAAGGAGCGCATCGGCCAGCCGACGCTGCTGCTCGTCGGCGACCACGACCGCTCGACGCCGATCGCGATGACCGAGGACCTGCACCGCCAGATCCCCGTCTCGCGGGTGAAGGTCGTGCCGGCGGCAAGCCACTGGGCGTCCCTCGAGCAGCCCGACGTCATCGCCGCGGCGATCCTCGAGTTCCTCACCTAGCGCACGCTCAGCCCTTCACGACCCCGAGGGGACGCAGCCGGGCGACCCGGCGCGACAGACCTGCGGCCTCGCAGACCGCGACGACCTCGTCGACGTCCTTGTAGGCCTCCGGCGCCTCCTCGGACAGGCCGGAGGCGCTCTTCGCCCGCACGGCGATGCCCTGCTCGGCAAGGCCGCGGGCGAGGACGTCGGGCGCGATGCGCTTGCGGGCCTGCTTGCGGCTGCGCAGCCGCCCCGCGCCGTGGCAGGTCGACGCGAACGCCCGGCCGCGGTCGCCGGCGAGCACCCAGGTCGCGGTGCCCATCGAACCAGGCACGATGACGGGCTGGCCGACACCGGCAAGCTCGGCGGGCAGGTCGGGGTGCCCGGCGGGCAGCGCGAGCGTCGCCCCCTTGCGGTGCACGCAGAGATCACGGTCGGCACCCTCGACGACGTGACGCTCCCGCTTGGCCATGTTGTGGTTGACGTCGTAGACCATCGGTGCCTCGCGGCTGCCGAGGGTCGCCCCGCAGGCATCCCGGACCGCCTCGGCGATGAGCTGGCGGTTGGCGCGGGCAAAGTTCGCCGAGGCCTCCATCGCCGCGACGTAGGCGCGTCCCTCGGGAGCGTCGACGGGAACGCACGCGAGTTGGGCATCGGGCACGGTGATGCCGTAGCGGGCCATCGCCTCGCGCATGACCCCCACCGCGTCGGTGCAGACCTGGTGGCCGAGCCCGCGGGACCCACAGTGGATCGTCGCGGCGAGCTGGCCCTCGGCGAGCCCAAAGACCTCTGCGGCGTCGCCGTCGACGACCTCCTCGACGACCTGGACCTCGAGGAAGTGGTTACCACCGCCGAGGCTGCCGAGCTGGGCCTTGCCGCGCTTACGGGCCTTCGGGCCGACCTCGCCGGGGTCGGCGCCGTCTAGCCGGCCGCGGTCCTCGGTGCGGTCGAGGTCGGCGGGCACGCCCGCCCCGTCGCTGACGATCGCCTCCGCCCCGTCCGCGAGCACCCGGGTGAGGTCGGCCTCGGAGGGACTCGCGATCCCACCCGGGCCCGTGCCGTGGGGTACCGCGTCGGCGAGGGCGTCCATGAGGTGGCCCAGCGTCGCCTCGTCGACCTCCTCGGCCAGCGCGGGCAGCGCGAGCATGCGGACGCCGCACGAAATGTCGAAGCCGACCCCACCAGGCGAGACGACGCCACCACGGTCGACGTCGGTGGCGGCGACGCCACCGATCGGGAAGCCGTAGCCGACATGGAGGTCGGGCATCGCGTAGGAGGCCTCGACGATGCCCGGCAGGGTCGCGACGTTGCGGACCTGCGCGAAGAGCGCCGCGGGGTCGTCGGGCAGCAGAGCCTCCGAGGCGAAGACCACCCCGGGAACGGCCATGTCGCCCTCGGCGGGCAGCGTGCGGGTGACGTCGTCACTCGAGCGTGCCATCGTCCCCTCCTGCGGTGGACACTCCGCAACGGGGTCCTACCCGCTAGCGCCGGCGGCGAGACGCCCCGCCAGGTCGCTGACGAGGCCCGCAGGCGCCTTGGAGGGCGACGCCCCCTCACGACGCATCCAGGGAGGTCGACGATGAGCGAGCAGGAGCGGGAGAGCGGCTTCGCCCTCACCGAGCACGGCGGGGACCTCGACGTCGCGGTATGGGGCCCGACGCCATCGGCCTGCCTCGACGCCGCGCTCGCCGCGCTTGCCGCCCACGTCGCCGACGTCGGCGACGAGCAGGCACGCGAGCGCCGTCCCGTTGAGGTGACCGGCCCACCGGAGGCGCTGCTCGTCGGGCTGCTCGACGAGGCGATCACCCTCCTCGACGCCGAGGGGCTGCTGGCCTGTGGCTTCGTCGGGAACGTCGCCGACGGAACACTCGAAGGCGAGGTCGTCGCGGTGAGCCTCGAGGGGCTCGCGCTGCTCGGCGCACCACCGAAGGCCGCAACGTGGCACGGGGCCGGGCTTGTCGAGGAGGAGGACGGCTGGCGTGGTCACGTCATCCTCGACCTCTAGCCGCCATCCCCCAACGCGGCGCCCCGGCGACCCCCGGGGCGCACACCCCTGCCATCACACAGCCCGTCCGCGGACGGTGGCGGCGGCCAGCGCGAGACGACGCAGAGCCGAAGCGCGGCCCCGGCGCCGGAGACGGTCAGCCCGACCGAGCCGGTTCAGCTGGGGGCGGTGAAGCCCCCGGGACGACGACCCGTCGACGTGGTGTGCTCGTCCGCGCGGTCCCCCTCGGCATCATCCTGGCCCGAGGGCCTCCACTGGGCCGGGGGCGACGACGGGGGCGGAGGCGACGACGGGGGCGGAGGCAGCGACTCGGGCGCGACCGGAGGCGAAGCCGGTGGGGCCGGGGCGCCCGGTGATGCGACGGGGGCCGACCCAGGCGCGGCCGGGGCCGGCGCCACCGGGGCGGGGGCAGGCGCCGGGGAGGCCGCCGACGCAACGGCACCGTTGGCCGCGTTACCCCGGGCCTGGTAGCGCGCGGCGAGACAGCGCAAGAACGTCTCAGGATGGGTGCCCTGCGGTGGCTGGTGCGCGAGCCGGCCGGCGAGTGAGGTCGCGAGGCGCTCGGCGAGCGCAGCGCGTCGCTCGGGCGGGAGGCCGTCGGCGCGCATGAGGAACTCGCGGACGGTGCGGTAGTCATCCTCGCGCACACCGCTGACGTCGATCGTCGCAGCGTAGGCCTCGGCACCAGCAGGCACCGTGAAGGCGACCGCCTCGGCTGCGCCGCCGGCGACGCGCTCGCGCACCACGACCGTGCCGGCAACGTGGTCGCCGAGACGTTGGGAGCGCTGCGAGACCAGCGCGGTGATGACTGCGGCGAAGCCCGAGGTGAGCGCGAAATCGACGAGGCCGAGGGCCGCGCGGATCGCAGCGTGGCGGAAGCCCACCGGCGCGCCTTCCACGGTGACGACCCGCAGGCCCATCGCCGCCTTGCCGGGGGTGCGGCCACGCCAGGCGACCTCGAAGCCGATCGGGTAGCCGAAGGTGATGCCGAAGGTGAGCAGCAGGAGCACGACGACGACCGCGGCCGTGCCGCCAACCTGGCCGACCGCCCCGAGGAGGAACGTCGCGGCGAAGATCAGCGTGACGAGCACGATGGCCTGGATCGCCCAGTCGATGAGGATCGCCACCGCGCGGGTGCCGACGGTGGCCTCCTCGAAGTCCAGGCGCACCGCCTCGGGCGTGACGACGCCGCGTCGCTCGACTGTGGGCACCGGGGTCTCCTCGCTCGCCTTGGCACCCTATCCTGCCAAGGGTGGACATCGACGGCTTCATCACCACCCACCGCGAGGAGTGGCAGCGCCTCGCCGCGCTCCTCGACAAGGCCGGCCGCAGCCCCGCGAGGCTGTCAGCCGAGGAGCTCGAGGAGCTCGCGGTGCGCTACCAACGCGCCGCGACCCACCTCTCGATCGCCCGGACCCGCTTCGGCGACCGCGCGCTCGTCAACGAGCTCTCCGCCCTCGTCGCGCGCGCCTCGGCGCTGCTCTACGGCACCCGCGGGGGCTCGTGGCGGTCGCTGTCGCGCTTCGTCGTCGAGACCTTCCCCGCGGCGGTGTGGCACACGCGGGCGTTCCACGTGGCCGCGACGCTGCTCTTCCTCCTGCCCGCCGCCGCCGCGGCGTGGTGGATCGGCACGTCGGAGGCGGCCCTCGAGGCGACCGCGCCGGCGGCGGTCCGTGAGGCCTACGTCACCGAGGACTTCGAGGCGTACTACTCCTCGGACCCCTCCGCGCAGTTCGCGACCGAGGTGACCGTCAACAACATCCAGGTGGCGATCCTCGCCTTCGCCGGTGGTGGGCTGCTCGCCGCGCCGACGGTCTTCGTCATGGCCTTCAACGGGCTCAACGTCGGCGTCGCGCTCGGCTTCTTCATCGCCGCGGGCGAGCAGGCGCGCTTCTGGGGGCTCATCACCCCCCATGGCCTGCTCGAGCTCACCGCGGTCTTCCTCGCCGGGGGCGCGGGGCTGCGGGTCGGCTGGACGCTCATCGCGCCGGGTGACCGTCGGCGCGGGGCGGCGCTGCGCGAGGAGGGCCGCCGGGCGATCGCGATCCTCGCCGGGCTCACCGTCGTCTTCCTCGCCGCCGGCCTCATCGAGGGCTTCGTCACCGGCTCGGCGCTGCCAACCGCGGTGAGGGTCGGCATCGGCGTGGTCGCCGAGGTCGCCTTCCTCGCCTACGTCGTCGTCCTCGGCAGGCGCGCCACGGCGACAGGGCTGACCGGCGCGCTCGGGGAGCAGGCCGACCGCGGCTGGGCGGCACCGCGGCCGACAGGCGCCACCACGTCCTCGCCGACGGGCGCCACGACGTCGTAGCCGACGGGCGCCGCAGCGACTCCACCGCTCACAGTCGCCCGGTGGCCTTGACGTCGAGGTAGGCGTCGGCGAGCGCGCCGGGCAGCCTCGCCGGCGGCTCGTCGATCACCGTCGCGCCGAGCCCACGCAACCGCGCGGCTGCCTGGACGCGACGCTCGAGGCTCGCCGCTGCCGAGGCCTTGCGGTAGGCGGCCTCGGCGTCCTCGGGGACCCCCGACGCCCAGCGGTCGACCTCGGGGTCGCGGATGCCGGCGACGATGACGAGGTGGTCGCGCAGGACGAGCGGCAGCGCGGGCAGCAGCGTCTCGGCCATCGGCTCGGGGCTCAGCTCGGTGAGCACGACGAGCAGGGCACGCCGGCGGAAGCGGGTGAGCGTCTCGCCGAAGGCCTGCCGGTAGTCGCTCTCGGCGAGCACCGGCTCGATCGGCGCGAGCGCCTCGGTGATCCGGCCGAGCTGGGCGGGCTTGCCCCGTGGGGGCACGACCGCCCGCACGCCGTCGGCGAAGGCCACGAGCCCGGTGGCGTCACCGAGGCGGGTCGCGACGACGGTGAGCGCCATCGCCGCGTCCATCGCATGGTCGAGGCGGGGCACCGTCCAGGAGGCGTCGGCGTAGCCCGAGCGGGCGCGACCACCCTCGAGGGCGACCTGGCCGGCCATCGTGCGCCCGCTGTCGAGGAGCACGAGCACGGTCTGGTTGCGCTCGGCGCGGTAGGTCCGCACGATCGCCTTGCCCGCGCGCGCGGTCGCCGCCCAGTCGATGTGGCGGAACTCGTCGTCGACCTCGTACTCCCGTAGGCGGTCGAACTCCGTGCCGCCGCCCTGCCCCTGGGCCAGACGCAGCCCCGACTGCAGGACCTGCGCCCGGTCGAGGCGCAGCTCGGCCTCCTCCCGGGAGCGGAAACGCGGCAGCACCCGCAGACTGCCGGGCACCGCGAGGACGTCCTGGCGGGCGGCGAGGCGCAGCGGCCCCTCGACGCGCAGCGTCACGGTCTGGGGGCTGAAGCGGCCGCGGCGCGTCGGGTGGATCGTCGTCGCCTGGCTCGCCCGCCCCCGCGGGGGCAGGACGAGGCGGGCCCGGCGGTGCTCGGCGCCGAGGGAAGGGGCGAGATCGTCGGCGAGGGCCACACGCAGCCGCCGCCGGGTGGGGTTGGCCACGCGCCAGCGCACGACGCCCTCACCGTCGAGGGAGACCGCCCCGGGCAACTCGCGCTCGACGGTCAGCCGCACCGGGGCCGGGGCGAGGGCGACATCGATGGCGGCGAGGGCGAGCACGAAGGCGGTGAGGACCGCCGGCGCAGCCGACGCCGACAGCGGCAGCGCCCAGGCCAGCGGGCTCAGCAGCGCCGCGAGCGCGCCGAGGCGCCACGTCGGCGCGGGCAGCCGGGCACTGAGCGACGTCGAGGGGGTGGCCATCGACGCTAGCGGGGCACGGCGACGGCGTCGAGGAGGCCGCGCAGCACCCCGTCGGCGGTGCCGCCCTCGAGCTCGACCTCCGGCCGCAACTGCAGGCGGTGGCGCAGCGTCGGCAGCGCGACGGCCTTGACCTCGTCGGGGGTGACGAACGACCGCTGGGAGAGGAACGCCCACGCCTTCGCCGCGCGCAGGAGCATCGTCGCCCCGCGCGGGCTCACCCCGAGGACGACCGACGGCGACTCGCGGGTCGCCCGCACGAGGTCGACGAGGTAGGCGATGACCCGGTCGTCGACGGCCACGGCGTCGACGGCGCGGCGGGCGGCGAAGAGGTCGGCGGGGGTGGCCACCGCGGTGAGCCCGAGCGCGGCGAGGTCGTGGGGGTCCATGCCGGCGTGGTGGCGGGCGAGCACGTCGCGCTCCTGGCCGACGTCGGGGTAGCCGACGGTGAGCTTGAAGAGGAAGCGGTCGAGTTGCGCCTCGGGCAGCGGGTAGGTGCCCTCGTACTCGATGGGGTTCTGCGTGGCGACGACGCCGAAAGGCTCGGGCAGGCGCCGCGCGCGGCCCTCGACGGTGACCTGGCGCTCCTCCATGGCCTCGAGCAGGGCCGCCTGGGTCTTCGGCGGCGTCCGGTTGATCTCGTCGGCGAGGAGGAAGTTCGTGAACACCGGGCCCTCGCGGAACTCGAAATCACCGGTCTCCTGGAGGTAGACCGTCTGGCCGGTGACATCGGAGGGCATGAGGTCGGGGGTGAACTGCACCCGGGCGCTCGCGAGGTCGAGCGCGGCGGCGACGGACTTCACGAGGAGGGTCTTCGCCGTGCCCGGCACCCCCTCGAGCAGGACGTGGCCGCGGACGAGCAGCGCGGCGAGCAGGCCGGTGACCACGCCGTCCTGGCCGACGACGGCCTTCGCGATCTCGGCGCGCACCGCGGCGATCGGGCCGTGGGCGGCGGCGAGGTCGACGGCGGGGCGGGCGGGGTCCTCAGACACGGCGGGCTCCTCGGTCGGCGGTACTGGTGCTGGCGGGGCCCGACGGCGGGGCGTCCGGGCTCCTCGCG
>SLNF01000011.1 GCA_007133145.1 Nitriliruptorales bacterium | reverse complement strand
GGGCTGCTCGTCCTGCGACGGCGCGGCGCCCTGCCCCCGGCGCTCGCCCGCCTCGGCCGAGCCGCGCGACGGAGGGCGGCTCGGCGATGATCGGTGAGGCGTGGGGCTGGCTCGACCCGGTGCTCGTCGACCTCATCGACCGGCCCGCCGCCGGCGTGGCCCTGCAGGGGCTCGCCCTGCTCATCGCCGCCGGCGTCGGTGCGGTCCACGCGCTTGGCCCCGGCCACGGCAAGGTCCTCGTGGGGGCCTACCTCGCCGGGACGTCCGCGCGGCTGCGCGACGCCGCCAGGCTCGGGGTCGTCGTCGCCCTCATGCACACCGGCTCGACGCTGCTGCTCGGCCTCCTGCTCTTCCGGGCGCAGGACGTCCGGGCCACCGAGGCCTTCGGACCGGCCGCCGGCGCGCTCGCCGGGCTCGCGGTAGCCACGGTGGGCGGCGTCCTGTTGTGGCGGCAGCGGAGCGGGTGGCGAGCCCGGCGGCGCGTCGCTACGCCGGACGACCGCGCGGGCGTCACCGCAGGCGAGCCCGCCGACGCGGCCCGAGCCGAGGCCAGCGGCCACGGCGAGGGCCACCACCACGACCTGCCCGCGGGCGTGCCACCCCTGTCGAGGGCGGGCATCGCCGCCCTCGCCACGACCGGTGGGCTGCTGCCGAGCCCCGCGGCGTTCCTCGTGCTCACCACCGCGCTGGCCCTCGGCCGCGGCGGCTACGGGCTCGCGCTCGTCGCCGCCTTCGGGGTCGGCATGGCCCTCACCTTGACCGCGGTGGGCGTCGCCGCGATCACGGGCCGACGGCTGCTCGTCGACCGGGCGCCGCGCCACCGCGGCGTGCGGGTGGCCGCGGCGCTGCTGCCGCCGCTCAGCGCGGTGGGGATCCTCCTCGGCGGGGCCGTGATCGCCGGTGCGTCGCTGCGCTCCTGGTGGCTGCTCCACGTCGGCTAGCCGCCGAGCCGTGCCGAGGGGCGGCCGGGGCGGGCGCACCGCCGCGCGTCGAAGGGCAGCAGCTGCCCGCAGCAGCCGCACCGGTACGTCGTGTTCGCCTCGACCACTGCCGTCGTCGCCTCCCCCGTCTCCTGCGCCCACCCCTGACGCCCAGGGTGAACACTCACCGCTGCCAACGCTCGAGTCCGGATCCGGGGCTGCGGTGCCCTTGCGTGGCGAAGGACGCCCGGGCACCGTGGCAGCCACGCGGACTCGCGGCGCCGGCTACGAGGTCCTTGCCGGCGCGCAGGACCCCTCCCACCCCAAGCACGCCGAGCTGCTCGCCGAGGCCGAGATCGACGCGCCGGTCGCCCTCGACCCCGACGCGGCCGCCGCGATCGTCCGGCCCTACCAGTGGCTGCTCGAGCGCGTCGGCGAGGACGGCATCAGGCTCACGAAGGCCGGCTGCCTGCCACCGGCACAGGTCGAGGCGGCGATGCACGCGCTCGACCTGTGGGAGGAGGGGATCGGCGCCGGCAACCGTGAGGACCTCACCGCCCCCGTGCTCGACCTGCGCGAGTCGGCCCAGCAGTTCGGCCTGCTGCGCAAGTACCGCGGTCGGCTGCTGCGCACGAGGCGGGCCACCGCAGCGGCGGCGGACCCTGCCGCGCTCTGCCGCCTGATCGCCGAGCGCATGCCGCCCGCCCGGCGGGGGACCGCCGAGCATCGCGCGGGCGCCGTGGTGCCGCCGCCCTCGCCGGGGGCGCCGGGTCGACGCCGAGCGCGGGCTCGTCGACGTCGGCCCCTACGACGCGATCACCGTCGGCGAGACCCTCGACCGCGCTGGCCACACCACGCGAGGCCGGCGGCTGCGGAGCCGAGGCTGCCCGGAGTGCTCCCGGCTAAAGCTCACGGTGGGGACGCGTCTCGCTCGTGAAGAGGGCGAGGTTGGCCAGCCCGACGGCATCGTCGTCGCGGAGGAAGGGGACGTGCCGGTCGCCGTCGGCGAGGCTGATGACGAGGCTCGCGAGCCCGTGGCGTCGCTGGTAGGGGGTGCGCCGCACCGTGACGTGCTGGACCCGGTCGAGGCGGAACGTCTCGCGACGCCGGCCCAGCAGGCCGCTGCCGATGTGGACGACCTCATCGTCGGTGACCCAGCCCCAGTGACGCCACCTGCCGTGCACGAGCGCGGCGCCGGCGACGGCCACCGCGGCCAAGAGCACGACGAACGCGGTGAGCAGCCCTCCCGACAGGGCGCCCCAGACTGCGAGGGCGGTCAGGCCCACGACGGCCGCGAGCAGCGGCAGCACGACGACCCGGATCACCCAGAAGCGGCGGAACGCCGGGTCGACGCCGGCCATCGGGGGCCAGTCGCCGTACACCGCGTCGAAGCGACCCACGACGTCGCGCACGGTCCCGGTGGTCAGCGCGGGGATCTCCGCGGTGCCGTCGCTGCCCGTCGCCTGCTCCTCGGAGGCGCTGCTGGCCTGGTGCGCGAGCACATGGCAACGGCCGAGCAGACGGCCGACCGCGGTCTCCACGACGGTGACCGCTTGGAGCTTGCTCGTGCGCAGCGTCCGCTCCCGGGTCTCGAGCAGCCCGTGGCGGATGCGGAAGCGGTCCCGGTCGCGCAGCATCTGGAAGTCGTGGAAGCGCACGAGCGCGATGAGCGCCGACACCGCGACGAGCAGCACCGAGAGCACGAGGAGCCCCGGCACGGCGAGGACGAGCCCGGTGGTCCCCGACGCGAGGATCCGGTCCTGCACGTCGACGAGGACGGGGACGAAGTCGGCCTCTGCGATGAGCGGCTGCAGCGCGCCGAAGATCGCGCCGATCCCGGCGAGCAGGAGCCCGAACGCGCGACCGTTGATCGCCCCATGCAGGAGGATCTCGCCGATTGTGGGCTGGTGCAGCACCTGCGGCTGCTCGTCGACGGCTGCAGCGCCGCCCGCTGCCGGCGTTGCCG
>SLNF01000269.1 GCA_007133145.1 Nitriliruptorales bacterium | reverse complement strand
GCGGCGAGGTTGAGGTCGTGGAGCACGACGACCGACGTCACCGGCAGCGCCCGGACGAGGCCGAGCACCTCGTGCTGGTAGCGGATGTCGAGGTGGTTCGTCGGCTCGTCGAGCAGGAGGTGGTCGGCCTGCTGGGCGATCGCGCGGGCGATGAGCACCCGCTGGCGCTCCCCTCCCGACAGCGCCGCGAAGACCCGGTCGGCGAGGTGGCGGACCCCCACCCTCTCGAGCGCGGCGGCGGCGATGCGGTGGTCCTCGGCGCTGCTGCCGGCGAAGGACGGGCGGTGCGGGGTGCGGCCGAGCAGGACCATGTCGGCCACGGTGATCGGGACCTCCGAGGCGGACTCCTGCACGACCACGGCGGCGCGGCGCGCGAGCTCGCGCGGGCGCAGGGCCTCGGCGGGCTGCCCGTCGAGGCGCACGACGCCCTCGGCGGGCACGAGCGCGCGGTAGAGCAGCCGCAGCATCGTCGTCTTGCCGCTGCCGTTGGGCCCGATGAGCCCCACCGTCTCACCGCGCTCGGCGCAGAGGCCGGCGTCGCGCAGCACGTCGAGGTCGCCGTAGGCGAAGCCGACGCCCTCGGCTTCGATCATGGCCGGTCCCCGAACGCCTCGATGATCCGCTCGAGTCCGTCGACGGTCAGCGGCGTGGGCGGCTCGCTGAAGTTGAACAGCTGCACGAGGATCGCGTCCTCACGCACTGCGGTCA
This sequence comes from Nitriliruptorales bacterium, assembly GCA_007133145.1. Lineage (GTDB taxonomy): Bacteria > Actinomycetota > Nitriliruptoria > Euzebyales > Egibacteraceae > T1Sed10-49. Next base: position 2,178 of record SLNF01000269.1, on the reverse strand, counting down.
TGGCCTCGGCGCCGGGCAGCGAGCGGACGGCCTCCTCGAACGGGTCCGGATCGCCGGTGATGTGCAGGAGCACGAGCACGTCGGGGTCGCGCTCGAGCAGCTCCTCGGCGCTGACCTCGAAGACGCGCTCGTCGACGTCGCCGAAGACGTTCTCGAAGCCCGCGGCCTCGAGCTGGGGGTGGACCATGCTGACGTTGCCGTAGGCCCAGCCGGCGCCGCCGCCGGGCGTCGGGTAGAGCGCGGCCGCGGTCCGCTCCTCCTGCGCGGCGTCGGCGCGGAGCCGCTCGACGTCCGAGCGCAACTGCTCGGCGTAGACCCCGGCCGCCTCGCGGCGGTCGAAGATCTCCCCGTAGGTCTCCACGAGGTCGTAGACGTCGCCGAAGTCGGGGCTGTCGGCCGCCGCGGGGCACTGCGAGGGCACGATGAGCAGCGGGATCCCCGCGTCGGCGAGGCCGTCCTGGGTGACCCCGTCGGTCTCGCCCATCACGAGGTCGGGCTCCTGGGCCACGACCTCCTCCTGGGAGAGCTCGTAGTGGCCGTCGGCGTCGATGGCGTCGGCGCCGACGAGGGAGGGGATCTCCTCGAGGCGCTCGCGGGTCTCGGCGCCGACGTACTCCTCGGGGAAGGCACCGGCCTTGGCGACCACGCGGTCGAGCAGGTCGAGCTCGGCCAGCGTCGTCACCGGCGCGCTGTGCAGCAGGAGGATGCGCTCTGGCGGCTCCTCGAAGGTGAACTCCCGGCCGCAGTTCTCCACCGTGAGCGGGAAGGCGTCGTCGCCGCCGTGGGCCTCCGCCTCGACGACCTCGTCGGTGGTCTCGGCGCAGGCGCTGAGCAGGAGCAGCAGCCCGAGCAGGCCGAGCAGCCGGGGCGGGCGGGTGCGTGGGGGAGTGGCGGGCATGGCGGCGGCTCCGGTCATCGGGGTGCGTCGTTCGGTCAGTCGGTGGCGGCGTGGAGCCGGCGGACGAGCAGGAGGAGGAAGGGCGCGCCGACCAGGGAGGTGAGGATCCCGATCGGCAGCTCCTGGGGCTGGACGACCGTGCGGGCGAAGACGTCGGCCCACACGAGGAAGACCGCGCCCATGAGCGCGGCGACGGGCAGCACGCGGCGGTGCGCCCCACCGACGAACCGCCTCGCGAGGTGCGGCATCACGAGCCCGACGAAGCCGATGCCGCCAGCCGCGGCCACGACCGCCCCGATGCAGAGGGCGAGGACGACGAGCAGGCGGGCGCGCACCCGGCCCGGGGCCATGCCGAGCGTGAGCGCGGTCTCGTCGCCGATCGCGAGCGCGTCGAGGGCGCGGCTGTGCACGAGCAGCACGGCGAGGGTGAGCGCGACGACGACGAGCACGATCGCGAGGATTACCGACCAGCGGGCGAGCGAGAGGGTGCCGAGCAGCCAGAAGAGGACCGAGCGGGCGCCCTCGGGGTTGGGCGAGGCGAAGATGAGGAAGCTCGTCGCGGCGTAGAGCGCGTAGCCGACCGCCACCCCCGACATGAGCAGGCGCACCGAGGTGATCCGCCCGGTGACCCGCGCGAGGAGGAAGACGAGCGCCGAGGCGCCGAGCGCGCCGACGAACGCGCTGCCGGCGAGGGCCTCCTCGCCGAAGGCCGCGGCCCCCACCCCGAAGAGGATCGCCGCGGCCGCGCCGGTGGAGGCCCCCGAGGTCACCCCCAGCAGGTAGGGGTCGGCGAGGACGTTGCGCACCATCGCCTGCAGCGCTACCCCGCAGATCGCGAGTGCCGCGCCGACCGCCGCGCCCAGCAGCACCCGGGGGACGCGCAGCCGCCAGACGATCGACTCGTGGGCCTCCGACCACGTCACCGTCTCGGGTACGCCGAGCAGGTGGTGCCCGACGATGCGCACGACGTCCTCGGGCGCGATCGTCACCGGTCCGATCGCGACCCCGCCGACGAGTGTGGCCAGCAGCGCCGCGCTGAGCGAGGCCACCCAGATCCGGCTGCGCCGCAGGGCACGCGCCCTGTCGAGGTCGTCGAAGGCGCCCGTGGCCGGTGCCGGTGGCGCCGGCGCGTCGGGAGGCTCGGTGCCCGCGGAGGTCGGGGCGGGGGCCGGTGAGGGGGCCGGTGAGGGGGCCGGTGAGGAGGTCTTCATGGAGTTATTGCAATCTAGTTGCAATAAGGGTGGGTCGCAACGCCCGCGCGAGCCGGCCGGTTCGCGACG
>SLNF01000175.1 GCA_007133145.1 Nitriliruptorales bacterium | reverse complement strand
TCAGCGACGCGACCGCGGCCGCCTTCGACGCCGGGGCAGTGCCCGAGGCCGTCGTGCCACCCGCCGCCAGCGCCGGCGGCTGGGCGGCCGCGCTCAAGCTCGACGAGCAGCCCACCGGTGAGCTCGCCGCCCGTGAGTACGCCAACCTCCTCGCCGCCCACCGGGCGCTCGGGGCGAGCCCGGACGTCCTCGGCGAGGCCCGGACCACCGCGGCGCAGCTGCACGCCCTGATCTGCGACGGCCTCGTCGAGGCCCGGGTGGCCACGCGCCCACGGCGGGTCGCCCTCGACGTCCATGACGGTGCGCAGGGCCAACTGCTCTACCGCGGGCCCGACCCCGAGGTCGTTCCCGGCCTGCTCGAGGAGCTCTGGCGCTTCCTCCGCGAGGACGCCGCCGGCCAGCCTGCCCTCGTCGTCGCCGGCGTCGTCCACGAGCGCCTCCTCGCCTGGCAGCCCTACCCGGCGGCCAACGGCCGGCTCGCCCGCCTGCTCGCGCGGGCGGTGCTCGCCCAGCGAGGCCTCGACCCCGACGGCCTCACCGTCGCCGAGGTCGCCCTGGCCGCCGACCCGCTCGCCTACCACGCCGAGGTCGCCGCGACCGCCCGGCGACGTGGCGACCTCACCGCCTGGCTCGAGCGCGTCAGTGAGCCCCTCGTCGCCGACCTCGAGGCCGCGGTGCGCGAACTCGACGGGCCGCTGCCCGCCGCGCCTGCGAGGTCCGCGGCCGTGCTCGAACGGCTCGCGCCCGCCGAGGCGATCACCGTCGCGGAGTACGCCGCCGTCGTGGGCGTCGACCGCGACGAGGCCGAGGACGACCTCGTCCGGCTCTGCCAGATCGGTGCCTTGCGTGAGGACGCAGGCACCCACGGTCTGCGGTTGCGTCGTGTGGACGGGGGGTGACTGTCCGGTCGGCCACGACGCAGGGGCCGGATCAGCGGGCATGGTGAGGGTGGCGTCAACGAACGCAATGCCCAGGAACCCAACGGAGGAATGCCCCATGCGCAAGAACCTGCTCGCCGCCCTGCTCGCCGGCCTCCTCGCCATCGGCGTGGCCGCCTGCGAGGACGATGTCGCCGACGACGACGTGCTCGACGATCCCCTCGAGGACGAGGTCGAGGACGACATGGACGACATGGACGACCTCGACGACGACATGGACGACATGGACGACGACGAGGACATGTAGCGACGTCGCACCGTCCGCGATCCGGCCCCCGACCACGTCGGGGGCCGTCGTGCGTCTCGACCTGGCGCGGGGCCTCCGCCACTCGTCGTCTCAGGGCGCGGTGAGCCGGCAGCCACCGCCAGGCGGGCGCTCAGACCCTCGGGCGCGCGGAGAGGTCGTGGCGCAGCGCCTCGAGCCCGGGGGTCCGGGTGACCGGCCAGTCGCCCGCGGCGGCGACGCGCTCGGCGTCGGCGCCAGCGCGGCGCGCCAACTCCCGGATCGGCGCGGCAGGGGCGAGGCGACGGCCCCCCCGCATCGCGCACGCGAGGAGCGGCTCGCCGTCGACCTCCTCGTCGGCGAGGCCGATGACGTCACCGGCGTCGGTGCGCCACACCTGCTTGCGGCCCGGCTCGGTCGCCTTCTCCGGGCTGCTCGAGAGCTTCATCACCGGCTCCCCGGCGACCTCGGCGAGCTTGTAGACGCCGCTGAAGGCGGGGTCCTGTCGGGCGGTCACGAGCGCCGTGCCGACGCCGTAGCCGTCGATCGGCGCGCCGGCCGCCTCGAGCGCGGCGACCTTCGGGGCGTCGAGGTCGCCGGAGGCGATGATCGAGACGTCGGGGTGGCCGGCGGCGTCGAGCCGGGTGCGGACCTCGGCGGACAGCGCGGCGAGGTCGCCGGAGTCGAGGCGGACCCCGCCGAGGCGGTACCCGGCCTCGGCGAGCTCGTCGGCGACGATGATCGCGTGGGGCAGCCCGACCTCGAGGGTGTCGTAGGTGTCGATGAGCAGGATGCAGTCCTCGGGGAAGGTGCGGGCATAGGCGCGGAAGGCCTCGAGCTCACCGGCCCAGGACATGATCCACGAGTGCGCCTGGGTGCCCGAGACCGGCAGGCCGTAGCGCCTCGCCGCCTCGACGTTCGACGTCGCCGCGCAACCGCCGACGAGGGCGGCACGCGTGGCGCTCACCGCGCCGTCGGGGCCGTGCGCCCGCCGCGCCCCGAACTCGAGGACGGGCTTGCCGCGCGCGGCGAGGCTGACCTGCCGCGCGTTGCTCGCGATGAGCGTGCCGTAGGCGATGCGGTTGATGACCGCGGTCTCGACGAGCTGGCCCTGCGCGAGCGACGCCTCGATGCGCACGAGCGGCTCGCGACCGAAGACGAGCCGGCCCTCGGGGATCGCCCAGACGTCGCCGGTGAACGTGAGGTCGGCGAGCCAGGAGAGGAAGGCGTCGTCGAAGCGGCCGAGGGAGTCGAGGTAGGCGAGGTCCTCGTCGTCGAAGGCGAGGCCCTCGAGGACGTCGAGGACGGGGTCGAGCCCCGCGGCGACGACGTGGTCGACGCCCTGGGGATTGTGGCGGAAGAAGAGGTCGAAGACCGCCGGCTCCTCGGCCCGCCCGGCGGCGTGGTAGCCGGCCATCATCGTGAGCTCGTAGAAGTCGGTGAACAGGGCATCGGACACGGGGGCGACCTCGGGCGTGGGGACGGGCTCTCCTCGGTGTCGCGCACGCTACCGCAGTGCCGGGGGGGGGGACGCCCTCAGCCGGTGAGGACGTCGAGGAGCTCGGCGCCGTAGCGCTCGAGCCGCGTCGGGCCGAGCCCGGGGATCGCCGCGAGCTCGGTGCGGCTCGTCGGGCGGCGGCGGCTGAGCTCGTCGAGGGTGCGGTCCGGGAAGACGACGTAGGCGGGCACGCCCTCGCGCGTCGCGCGCTGGCGGCGCCAGGCGCGCAGG
>SLNF01000015.1 GCA_007133145.1 Nitriliruptorales bacterium | reverse complement strand
GCCGGGGTCGCACGGTCGACCCAGGCGAGGTCGAAGCGGCGGATCTCGCCGAGCTCGGCGATCGGCAGGCCCTGGGCGGCGTAGGCGCGGCGCACCCCGCGGAGGGGCGGGGCGCTGACCGCGACGTCGGTGACGAGCCCGTGCATGCCCTGCACCGAGCGCAGCACACCCTGGAGCAGCGACGAGGATCCTGGCACCGCCCGCAGCCCGCGGGCGAGCACGGCGCCACGGCCGCGGCGACGACCGGCGGCGACGCGCTGCTCGCGCCAGCGGCCGATCTCGACCCACGCCTCGCGCTCGTAGGCGCTCATGTGCTCGAACGGCACGCGATCTCACCCTCTCGCCGCACCATCCTCGCGCGCCCTCGGCGCGCCTCGGTGCGGCAGCTCCCAGGATGCCCCCGGCGGGGGTGGGGCTCAGCGCCAGGCGGCTCCGCGGCGCCCGGGCGCGACCGCTATCGTCGCGGGCATGGGCATCGCCACGACCGAGCGCGTCGACCGCGAGGGCCTCCTCGCCTTTGTCCGCCCCCGCCACCACGGCGTGCTCGCGACGACCCGCCGCGACGGCCGCCCGCAACTCTCGCCGGTGACGATGGGCGTCGACGCCGCGGGTCGGGTCGTCGTCGCCTCCTACCCCGAGCGCGCGAAGGTCGCGAACCTCCGGCGCGACCCGCGCGCCTCGCTGTGCGTGCTCTCCGAGGCCTTCGACGGCCCGTGGGTCCAGGTCGAGGGCACCGCGGAGGTCCTCGACCTGCCCGAGGCCCTCGAGCCACTCGTCGAGTACTTCCGCGCGATCTCCGGCGAGCACCCCGACTGGGAGGAGTACCGCGAGGCGATGCGCCGTCAGGGCAAGTGCCTGCTGCGCGTCAGCATCGAGCGCTGGGGGCCGATCGCCACCGGCGGGTTCCCCCCACGGCTGGCCGCCGGGGACTGAGCGCCCGAGGCCGGGCTCACCGCGGGCCGACGGCGACGTCGAGCACGAGCAGCGTCCCGGGCGCAGCACCGTCGGGCAGGAGACGCACCGCGGTGAGCCCGCTTGCGTCGAAGCCGCGATCGGCGTCGAGAGCGTCGACGTCGAGCAGGATGCTCTGTGCGAGCGGGTCACGCCCGGGGGCCCAGTCGGGCAGCGGGGCCTTGAGTCGGTCCGGCTCGGCGGCGGGAGCGAGGCCGTCGCCGGCGCCGAGGTCGGCACGGGCGATACGGCCGTCGGCGTCGACGACCTCGACCGTGAGGGCCAACGGCGCGTCCGGTGGCACGTCGGCGCCCGGTGGTGGCTCGTGGCCCACCGCGAGGTCGAGACGCAGCAGCGGGTCGTCGAAGGGGAGCGCGACGCCGCCGGTATCGACGCTCCACCACCCGCCGGGCTCGGTCCAGGCGAGCTCGACGGCGCGGGCGTCGGCGTCCTGCAGCCGCAGCTCGAGGGCGGTCTCGCGCCAGCGCGTGAGCCCCTCGGCGGTCACCGTGCTGCCAGGCAGGGCCCCTGCGGCGGGGTCGAGGCCGTCCTCGAGGTCGAGGAGGGCGATCTCGTCTCCCCGGGCGATGCGGGTGCGCACGACGACCCCGTCGGGCCAGGCGCCCGCCTCGGCGTCGGCGAGGTCGGCGAGGGCCGCGCGCTCACCTTCGAGCGCCGCGGGCAGGAACGCGTCGACCGCGGCGAGGGCTGCGGCCTGCTGGGTCGTCGCCGGCAGGACCTCCGCGGCGTCGAGGACGGCGGCGGCCGGGCCGGCGAAGTCCTCCTCGCCCCAGACGGTGTTCCACCCGGCGTGGTTGGCGTCGCGCAGATGCACCGCGGCCTTGACGTCGTCCTCGCCGAGCCGCGTCCGGTGGTACTGCGCGAGGCCGGAGAACCACAGGACGTCGCCGTCCCGCCCACCGTGGAGCACGAGGTAGCTCACCCCTTCGAGTTCGCGGGGGCGCCCCCCGGGCTCGTACTGCCCGTCGACCGGCGCGAGCGCGACGACGGCGTCGACGCCGAAGCCCGCGTCGAGCCCGACACCGGCGTCCTCGGGGTAGCGCTCGAGGCGGTCGAAGACCGCGGCGGTCGCTGCGGCCTCCCCGCCGCGGGAGTGCCCGACGAGCACGATCCGTCCAAGGTCGACGTGGGCACCGAGCGGGTGGCCGTCGGCGACCCAGTCCCGCCAGAGCTCGAGGTGCCGCAGCAGCAGCCATGCGCGCGCGTCGGTCTCGTCGCCGAGTTCCCAGCCGCGGGTGGAGGAGAGGTTGAGGAAGTTCTGGTCGACCGAGGCGACGACGTGTCCTTGCGAGGCGAGGTGCTCGGCGAGCCAGTCGTAGCCCCGCTCGGAGGGAGCCTCCATCGGCGCGTTGCCGTGGACGACGAGGACGAGGGGGAAGCGCCCCTCCTCGACGTCGGGCAGCCACACCCGCGCGTTGCGGGGCAGGGCCTCGGGGCCGAAGCCCCAGTAGCGGCTGCGCAGCGACCCCCCGAGGCCCGACCAGCCGGGCAGCAGCGCGCGGCCGTCGACGGGCCCGGTGACGACGTCGACGTCCGAGCCGTACGCGGCGCGACGCTCGTCGCCACCGCTGCCGTAGGTCAAGCGGATGATGTCGTGCGGGCCCGGCGCGGCGAGGGTGGCGCCCTCCTCAACGGGCTCGTCGAAGAGCAGCCAGCCGGTCACCGCGGTGAGCGCGCCGGCGCCGACGACCAGCCCGAGCACGGCGACGGCCAGGCGCAGGCCGCGTGGCGGGGCGTCGGTGGCGAGCACCCCGACGCCGGCGCCGACGAGGGCCGCGCCGAGGACGAGGGGCAGCCCGACGAGCAGCGCCGAGGGCCCCGCGCCGAGCGCGAAGGGCACCGAGGCGACGACGACGGCGACGAACCCGAGCGCCCGCAGCCGCGGGGGGATCGTCGCGAGGAGCCGGCCGAGGAGCAGGAGCACGGCGGTG
>SLNF01000119.1 GCA_007133145.1 Nitriliruptorales bacterium | reverse complement strand
CTCGTTGCCGCGCTGCGCGCCTCCGACGTGCTCCTCGGCACGATGCGGACCGCCTTCGTCGTCAACGGCAGCCGGCTGCCGGCCGCCTCGCTCGCGGGCCTCGAGGCAGCGGTGTGGCTCTCGGCGGCGGGAATCGTCTTCGCCGATCCCACCCCGGCGCGCTTCGGCGGCTTCGTCCTCGGGGTCGCCGGTGGGACGTTCCTCGGCATGACGATGATCCACGTGCTCAAGCTCGGCGGGGTCACCGTGCGGGTCTTCGTGCCCAGCGGTCAGGGGCGCCCGCTCGCCGGGCACCTCGTCGCCGACGCGATCCGGGCCCGCGGCTTCGGGGCGACGACGTTCTCGGGCTACGGCGGCAGCGGGCCCGTCGACATGGTGCTCTCGGTCGTGCGCCGGCGGGACGCCCGCATCGTCTGCGACGTCGCGGCTGGGGCCGACCCCGAGGCGCTCGTCACCATCGACAACCAGGCTGCGCCCGGCAACGCGTTGCAGGGCGGCAGCGTCGGCGTCCTCGGCGTCCGGCCGTAGGAGCCGGCGTCCGGCCGCTAGCCGAGCGCCTCGCGGGCGAGCGCCGCGGCGCCGATCGCCCCCGCGTCGTCGCCGAGCTCGGCGAGGAGGAAACGCCGCTCGTCGGCGCCGGCCAGCACCCGCGGTCTCGTGGCCTCGGCGACCGCCTCGACGAAGTCCTCCCCGAGCTTCTCCGCGAGCCCGCCGCCGAGGACGACGGTGTCGAGGTCGAGCAGGTTGATCGCCGCGGAGACCCCGCAGCCGAGCGCGTCGATCGCGTCACCGAAGAGACGGCGTGCGAGCGCGTCGCCCTCCTCGAGGGCCGTCGCCCAGACCGCGGAGGTCATGCGGCGCTTGCCGAGCCGCTCCTGGATGTCGAGCATCGCCGTCGGGCGGCCCGCCTGGGCGGCGGTGACCGCCGCGCCCTCGAGCGCTGCCCGCCCGGCGTAGGCCTCGATGCAGCCCCGTCGTCCGCAGCCGCACAGCGCGCCGCCCCGGTGGACGATCATGTGCCCGAACTCCCCGGCGCCGCCGAACGCGCCGCGGTAGGGCCGGCCGTCGAGGACGAGCCCGCCACCGACGCCGGTGCCGATCCACGCCCCGAGCAGGCAGCGGGCGCCGCGGCCCGCCCCGGCGGTCCACTCGCCGAGCGCGCCGACCGTCGCGTCGTTGTCGACGCCGACGGGCAGGTCCAGTGCCTCCCGCAACGCGCCGGCGAGGTCGAAGGGCTCCCGCCAGCCGACGAGGTTCGGGGCGGTCATGACGACGCCGTCGCGGATGGGCCCCGGCGCGCCCACGCCGACGGCCTTCGGCGCCTTCTCGAGCTTGCCGACGGCCTTGACGATCTGGGCGACGACGGCCTCCGGGCCCTCCTCCGGGGTCTTGCGGCGCTCGCGGTCGACGATCTCGTCGTCGCCGTCGAGCAGGACCGCGGTGATGTTCGTCCCGCCGAGGTCGACACCGGCGACGCGGCTCATGCGAGCACCTCCGTGCCGAGGTGGGGTTGGAGGGCCTCGGGCACCGCGATCGTGCCGTCGGCCCGCTGGTGGGTCTCGAGCAGCGCGATGATCGTACGACCGATCGCGATCGCCGTGCCGTTGAGGGTGTGGAGCAGGACGTTGTCCCCCGCGGCGTCGCGGTAGCGGGCGCGCAGCCGGCGGGCCTGGTAGTCGGTGCAGTTCGACGCGCTCGTGAGCTCCCGGTAGGCGTCCTGCCCCGGCAGGTAGACCTCGCAGTCGTACTTGCGCGCCGCCGAGGCACCGAGGTCGCCGACGGCGATGTCGACGACGCGGCCGTGGAGGCCGAGGCCGCTGAGGAGATCGACCTGGAGGTCGCGCAGCCGCGCATGCTCCTCCTCGGAGTGCCCGGGCAGGCAGAACGAGAACATCTCGACCTTGTCGAACTGGTGCACCCGGAAGATCCCGCGGGTGTCCTTGCCGTAGGTCCCCGCCTCGCGGCGGAAGCACGTCGAGAAGCCGGCGTAGCGCACCGGCAGATCGGCCTCGTCGAGGATCTCCTCGGCGTGGAAGGCGGCGAGGGGCACCTCGCTCGTGCCGACGAGGTAGAGCTCGTCGCGCTCGACGGCGTAGATCTGCTCGGCGCCGGTCGGCAGGAACGCCGTGCCGTAGAGCGGCTCCTCGCGGGTGAGCACCGGCGGGATGACCGGCGTGAAGCCCTCGGGAGCGAGCCGGTCGAGGGCGTAGCGCACGAGGGCGAACTCGAGCAGCACCGCCTGGCCGAGCAGGAAGGCGAAGCGCGAGCCGGAGACCTTCACGCCGCGGGGGATGTCGATGATGCCGAGGGCCTCGCCGAGCTCGACGTGGTCGCGGACCTCGAAGTCGAAGTCGGGCCTGGCCCCGAAGACGGAGAGCTCGACGGCGTCGTCCTCGTCCTCGCCCTCGGGAGCATCGCGGTGGGGCAGGTTCGGCAACACCGCGAGCGCGGCCTCGAGGGCCTCCTCGGCCTCGCGCTGGGCCGGCTCGAGCTCGTCGAGGCGGGCGGAGACCTGCTTGACCTCGGCGATGAGGGCGTCACGCTCCTCAGGCGAGGCGGCCCCGCCGATCTCCCGGGAGCGCTGCTTCTGCACCGCGCGCAACTCGTCGCCCTCGGTAATGAGCTCGCGCCGCCGCGCGTCGAGTTGGCGCACCTCCTCGAGCACGTCGGGGTCGACCCCGCGTCGCGCGAGCGCGGCAGCGATCGTCTCGGGCTCTTCGCGGATCCGCCTGATGTCGAGCATGGCGGGACCTTACCGCCACGACCACCGACCGGTCACGGCCGGCCGGGGGCACCGACGGTGCCCGGGGCGCAGCGGTCGCCAGGGGCGGCCAGACTGCGAGGGCCGGCACGCCAGCCCGTCGTCGCCGTGGGCGGGTCCGCCCGCGCGCGGAGCTGGTGGGCCT
>SLNF01000231.1 GCA_007133145.1 Nitriliruptorales bacterium | reverse complement strand
CCGAGCGGCGTCGGCTCGTCGAAGTCGGTGTTGAAGAGGACGTCGACGTCGGCGTCGCCGAGCAGGGTCGCGTCGTCGAGGACGGTGTCACCGAAGGCGTCGAGGATCGCGACGTCGGGCGCGGCGGCGATGAGGCGCTCAGCGTCGGGCGGGCCCTCCGGGGTCCCGTAGCCCTCGACCTCCCCGGCGTCGACGCGTTCGCGCACCGACTCGGTGGTGACGAAGTCGGTGGTGCCGACGCCGACGAGGCGCTCGACGGCGTCGAGGGCGTCGAAGTGCGCGATGTTCACCGTCGTGAGCGTGATCGCCTCCTCGACCGGCACCTCGATGACCGGGGCGTCGGCGAGGTCGTCCTCGAGCGCGGGCGGCTCGACGCCGCACTGCAGGAGCACGAAGCGCAGTGGCTCGTCGGTGAACGTCGTCGTGACCTCGAGGACCTTGTGGCTCTCGTGGTAGCTGACGTCGACGCGCTCGGCGTGGGCGAAGCTCGCCTGCTCGGGGAAGAGGTCGAGGTCGGCCTCGTCGGCCTCGGCGCAGCGGTCGGTGAGGTTGGCCTCGAGCGCGACGGGTCCGTCGCCGGCCTCGGCGTCGTCGTCAGCGTCGGTGTCGGCGTCGCTCGTTTCGTCGGTCGCCTCGTCGGGCTCGTCGACGACCTCCTCGACGTCGTCGGCGCAGGCGGCGAGCGTGAGCGCGGCGACGAGGAGCAGCAGGAATGCGCGGGTGCGTGGCGCGAGAGTCACGGTGACCTTCCTTACCTCGAGGAATCAGGCTGGCGCCGTAGCCGGTCTCCTGGCTCGCGGGTCATCGCTTCCGACGCCGCCTTCCCGGGCTGGTCGCCCAGTGGCGCGCTGGCGTCGCGCTACCCGCTCACAGTGGCGAGGACCGCGCCGGATTCCCACCGGCTTCCCGTCCACTACGGCAAGGGCAACGTACAGGCCCGGGCACGCCGCGTACAGCACCAGGCCCGTCATGCCGGGCCGCAGGGCTCGCCGCGCAGGGACGTTGGGCCCGCGATCCGGCCCGGGGCTAGCCTGCCGGCACGAGGCAGCGACACCCGCGGCGCTGGGAGAGGAGCGGCAGCGACGATGCGCGAGACCGCCCGGCTCGTGGCGATCGCCTTCCAGTTCCTCACCCGCATCCCCGTGCCGCCGATCCGCGTCGACGAGGGCGACCTGCGGCGGGCCTCGGCGGCCTTCCCTCTCGTCGGCCTCGCCGTCGCCGCGATCGCCGTCGCGGTGCGCGCCGCGGTCGCGCCGCTGTGGGGCGAGACGGTCGCGACGCTCGCGGCCGTGGCGGCGATGGTCACGGTGACCGGCGCGTTCCACGAGGACGGCCTCGCCGACAGCGCCGACGGGATCTGGGGTGGGTGGGACCGCGAGCAGCGTCTCGCGATCATGCGCGACAGCCGCCTGGGGACCTACGGCACGGTGGCGCTGCTCATCGTGCTCTCCCTGCGCGTCGCGCTCCTCGTGCCTCTCTCCCTGCTCGACTTCGCGCGGGCGGTGCTCGCGGGGGCGGTCCTCGGCCGCGGATCGATCCTGCTCATGGTGCGGCTGCTGCCCCCCGCCGCGCCCGACGGCACCGGCGCGGCGGTGACCGGACCGTTGCGCACGGGCGGCAGCCTCGTCGTCCTCGCGACGGTCGTCGTCGTGGCGGTCGTCGCGAGCGCGTGGTGGGCCCCGTTGCTCCTCGCTGTCGGCGCGCTCGTCGCCCTGGCCTGCGCGGCGCTGCTGCGCCGCAAGCTCGGCGGGCTCACCGGCGATGCGCTGGGGGCGACGAACCAGCTCGTCGAGCTCGCAACGATCGCGGCGGTCGCCGGGCTCGCCGCGCGCGGGTGGCCGGGGCTCGCGTGAGCGAGGCGCCCGCGACCCTCGTCCTGCTGCGCCACGGCGAGGCCGACACCGGCGGGCGCTGCGCCGGGCAGCGTCTCGACCCCCCGCTGACCCGGCGGGGACGCAGCCAGGCCGTGAGCGCCCGCCACCGACTCGCCCGGGCCTTCGACGCGGTCGTGAGCTCCCCGGCGGCCCGGGCGCGGCAGACCGCGCAGGCGTGGACCGCGCGGCCCTCGATCGAGCCGGGCCTCGCCGAGCGCGACTTCGGCGCCTGGGAGGGCCGCTGCTGGGAGGAGCTCTGGGCGGGCGTGCCCTCCGAGGTCCTGGCCGACCCCCCCGCCTACGCGGCGTTCACCCCGCCCGGAGCCGAGAGCCTCGCCGCGGTCGAGGCGCGCGCCTGGGTGGCCGCCGAGCGGCTCGCCGTCCCCGGTCGGCGGGTGCTCGCCGTCACCCACGCGGGCCCGTTGCGGCTCGTGCTGGCCCGCGCCCTCGGCCTGCCACCTGCGCGGGGCTTCGCCCTGGCTGCGGGCCACGGCCGGGCCGCAGTGCTGCGACGCGACGGCCACACCTGGACGCTCGAGGCCCTCGGTGCGTGAGGCCCCCGCCGCGGGCTATCGTCGTCGTCGACCCCGGGATGGGAGATCGCCGTTGCCGCCCGACCGTCTCATCGTCATCCCCCTCGACGGCCAGGACCTGCCGAGCGAGGCGTTGCGCGCGATCGCCGGGGCCGACGTGCTGCTCGCCCCGCGCTCCCTGCTCGGCGCGGCGCGGCACCTCGCCACGCCACGGGTGAGCCTGCGGGAGGCGCCGGCTGATCCCGGTGCGCTCGCCGATGTCGCTGCGAACTGCTCGGGCTCCGTCGCGGTCCTCGGCGACGCGGGCCGCGTGCGCGCGATCGTGACCGCCCTCGCCGACGCCCTGCCTCCCGGCCGCGTCGTCGTGCTCGGCGACGCGGCGTGAGCCGTCCCCAGCCCAGCGTCGCCCTCGCCGCGACCCTCGCGGCCATCGCCCCTGCTGACGCCGCCAGCGCGCAGGCCGCCGAGCGCCGGCTCTCCGCCCTCGCGGTCCCACCAGGGGG
>SLNF01000177.1 GCA_007133145.1 Nitriliruptorales bacterium | reverse complement strand
GCCGCGGCGGCGGGCGAGCAACCCGAAGTCCCGGCCGGCGACGAGCGTCGGGGCGCCGACGCGGCGCGCCTCGGCGACGAGGATGCGCGCGGCGACCTCGTCCTGGCCGGCGAGCACCGCGGGCGCGCCGGCGGTGATGATGCCGGCCTTCTCACGGGCGACCTCGGCGACGGTCGTGCCGAGCTCGGCGTGGTCGACGCGCACCGGGTTGAGCACGGCGACGTCGGCGTCGGCGACGTTGGTGGCGTCCCAGCGCCCGCCCATGCCGACCTCGACGACGGCGGTGTCGACGGCCTCGACGGCGAACTGCCGGTAGGCCAGGGCGGTGAGGGTCTCGAAGAACGTCACCATCTCGCCGCGCTCGGCCTCGACCGCGGCGATCGGCTCCTCGAGGGCGTCGAGGGCCGCGAGCATCGCGTCACGGCTGATCGGGCGGTCGGCGATGCGCGTGCGCTCGCGGACGTCCTGCAGGTGCGGGGAGGTGTACGCCCCGCTGCGCAGCCCGTGGGCCTCGAGGAGGCGCGCGATGATCCGCGCGAGGCTCGTCTTGCCGTTCGTGCCGGTGAGGTGGACGACCGGCGCGGCGCGCTGCGGTTCGCCGAGCCGGGCGCAGAGCGCGGCGATGCGCTCGAGGCCGGGGACCATGCGCTCCGGTCGGCGGGCGAAGAGCCGCGCGACCGCGGCGTCGTAGGTGGCCGCACCAGGGTCGCTGTCGCGCGTGCTCATGCGGCGCGGGACGCAGTGCGCACGCCCGACCCACCTCCTCCTCATTCGCCCTGTCGCCCTCGGGGACCCGCGGCCACCGCAGGGTAGTGCAGGGGCGGCCACGGCGCCCCGCGAGGGTCGGGCCTGGGCCCGCCGGGCCGGCGCGCGGCATGCTGGGGCCGTCGACGCAGTCAAGGAGGAGGCGCCACGATGGCGAGCCGCACGAGCGCGACCTCGCGCACCCCGAGCCCGGCCCTGCTCACCGCCCTCGTGCTCCTCGCCGCCGGCGTCGTCGTCGCGCTGCTGCTGGCCGCCGGCAGCGGCGAGGACGCCGGGGCCACCGGCGCGCCGGGCGACGACCCCACCCTCGGCGACCCCGACGCCCCGGTCGTCATCGTCGAGTACTCCGACTTCGGATGCCCCTACTGCGGCGCCTTCGCGCGCGACACGAAGCCGGCGATCGTCGAGCGCTACGTCGACGAGGGCCTCGTGCACTACGTCTGGCGCGACCTGCCCTTCCAGGGGGAGCCCTCCCGGCAGGCGGCGATGGCCGGCCGGGAGGCCCACGCCCAGGGGCGCTTCTGGGAGTTCCACGAGGCGCTCTTCGCCGAGCAGCAGGCCGGGCTCTCCGCCGAGCGGCTGCGCAGCCTCGCCGGCGAGGCCGGCCTCGACGGTGACGCCTTCGAGGAGGCGATGGCCTCCGAGGCCCACGCCGAGACCGTCGAGGCGAGCCTCGCCGAGGGCCAGGAGCTCGGGCTGACCGGCACACCGGCGTTCACGATCAACGGTGAGGTGCTCATCGGCGCGCAGCCGCTCGAGGTCTTCGTCGAGGCGATCGACGCCGCCCTCGAGGCCGCGTCGTAGCGACGACGATGCTCGAGATCGGGTTCGCCGCAGCCTTCGTCGGCGGCGTCCTCTCGTTGCTCTCGCCCTGCAGCGCGCTGCTGCTGCCGGCGTTCCTCGCCTACGCCTTCGCCGGCCCCAGCCAGCTGCTCGGGCGCACCGTGCTGTTCTACGCCGGCCTCGTCACCCTCCTCGTGCCGCTGGGCATGGGCGTCGGCGCGGTCTCCGGGTTCGTCAACGCCAACCGGTCGCTGCTCATCACCGTCGCCGGCGTCGCGCTCATCGCCCTCGGCAGCATCCAGATCCTCGGTCGGGGCCTCGGCCTGCCGGGCCTCGCCGCCTTGCAGGGCGCGGTGAGGGGCGACTCCCCCGGCGCGGTCTACCTCCTCGGGCTGACCTACGCCTTCGCGGGCTTCTGCTCGGGGCCGATCCTCGGCGCGGTGCTCACCGTCGCCGCGACGAGCGGCACCCCGGCGCGCGGGGCCGCACTGCTCGCCGTCTACGCCTTCGGGATGGCCGCCCCCGCCTTCGCCCTCGCCCTGGCCTGGGACCGTCTCGGCGGGCGTGGCCGCGCCCGGCTGCGGGGACGGACAGTGACGCTCGCCGGGCGGGATGTGCACACGACGAGCCTCGTCTCCGGGCTGCTCTTCATCGTCGTGGGGCTGCTCTTCCTCATCTTCGAGGGCACCGTCGGGCTCACCGGGCTCTACCAGACGGTGGGCGCGAGCGCGCTCGGCGCGCGGCTCGACGCCGCGACGCGCACGCTCGGCGGGCCGGTGACCGACGGCCTCGTCGTCGGCGCGGTGCTTCTCGGCGCGGGGCTCCTCGGCTGGCGCGCCTGGCGTCGACGCAGCGACGGGCCGCGCGTCAGCGAGCCCAGCCAGGGCGCCCCCGCGAGCGAGGACTGAGGCACCGCCTCGAGCGCACGGCGCCGCCGGCCTCCGCCTCCCGGTGCCGCCGGCGAGTCCGGTGGGCACGGGCAGCGGGCGGGGAAGGCTTCCGGCCATGGAGGTTGCCAACGTGCCGCGTGTCCTCATCGTCGGAGGCGGCTACGCCGGGGTGATGGCTGCCCGTGCCGCGCGCCGGCACGGGGCCGCCCCGGTCCTGCTCGACGCCGACGGCGCCCACGAGCTGCGCTGCCGCTACGCCGCGGTGGCGGCGGGACGCGACACCCCCGGCGACGCGACCGTCCCGCTCACCGACCTCGTCGACGCCGAGGTGCGCACCGCTCGCGTCGTCGCCGTCGAGAGCGACCACGACCGGGTCGTCGACGCCGCCGGAAGGCGCCACCACTACGACGCGCTCCTGCTCACCACCGGGGCGCGTGCGACGGCACCGCCCATCCCGGGCCTCGAGCAGCACGGCCACGACGTCCACGACGCGGACGGTGCGAGGG
>SLNF01000043.1 GCA_007133145.1 Nitriliruptorales bacterium | reverse complement strand
GTGACGACGTGGAGCGTGGCGACGGCCTTCGGGGTCAGCGTCGCCGTCGGGGTGATCTTCGGGGTCTACCCCGCCCGGCGGGCCGGCCAGCTCGAGCCGGTCGTGGCGCTGCGCAGCGAGTGAGGGGGCGCCCAGCGCGCTGCCGCGGCCGACGGGGAGGCAACACCGGACAAATTGGGGTTGACAGACCAGGTGTACGCAGCGTTACAGTAGATGAGCCACGGTAGCGCTACGTTGGGTAAGGGCGTCAACCGGGGCGCGTGGGCGGGGTTCACGACCGTTGCTCGCGCGCGGGGCTGCAGAGGCGCACCCGGCCTGGCCAGCGGGCCCGCAGGAGGACAGGAGCGGACGTGCCGAAGGAGTTGGTCGACGAGCTCGCCCCCGCCGCGAGCGGTGAGCGCAATGGCGAGGCGACCCATGACGGCAGCGTCATCGACCTGCGGGAGTTGACCGCGACGCCTCGCGGAGCCGCGGGGCTCACCGCAACGGGCGCCACCTCGAGGAGCTCGGCGCGGCTGCGCCGGGCGCTCGTCGCCACCGACGTCGTGGCGCTCCTGCTCGCGTGGGGCGCCGCCCTGACGCTCGTGCCGTGGGATCCGTCGGCGCTGACCTCCCTCTCGTTCGCCGCCGTGCTGCTCTTCGTCATGCCCGGCGTGACGCTCGCGGTCATGGGCGCGTCGCGGCTCTACCGGGCGAGGGAGTGCGCGGTGCGCGCGATCGAGAACGCGCGGGTCCTCCGCGCCGTCCTCGTCGCGGCGATCGCAGGGCCGGTCGTCGCGGAGCTCGCGGGACTGCCGTGGTCGGTCGTGCCCTTCGTCGTCGGCAGCCTCACCGCGCTGGTCGCGGTCATCGTGGGGCGGACGCTGTTCAGCCTCGTCGTGTCGAAGCGGCGTCGTGCGGGGGCGTTGCGCTGGCCGGTGCTCATGGTCGGCGCGAACGAGGACGCCGCGGAGCTCGTGCAGCTTTTCCGTGACCAGCCCGAGTACGGCTTCGAGGTCGCCGGGGTCGCGGCGCCACGTGACGACGCCGCGAGGCACCTCCCGGACGTCCCGTGGCTGGGCGAGGTCGCCGAGGCGTGCGAGGCGCGCCGGAGGAGCGGGGTGGGCGGCGCCGTGGTCGCGACGACGGCGCTGGAGCCGGCCGAGCTCAACGCCGTGGTGCGCGACCTCGTCGACGGCGGCGCCCACGTCCGGGTGACCAACGGCTTGCGCGGCATCGCGCAGAACCGCCTGCGCAAGGCGCCCATCGGCTACGAGCCGCTCTTCTACGTCGAGCCCGGCGCCCTCTCACCGTGGCAGCACCGCGTCAAGCGGGTGCTCGACGTCGCCTTCACCTCGATCGGCCTCGTCGTCCTCGCGCCGTTGATGCTCGCCACGGCCGCGGCGGTCAAGCTCAGCGACCCCAAGGGGCCCGTGCTGTTCAAGCAGGAGCGCGTCGGCCTCAACGGCGCGCCCTTCACGCTCCTGAAGTTCCGCACGATGGTCGTCGACGCCGAGGCGCGCCTGGCGCAACTCAAGGAGCAGAACGGCCGCAACGGCCCGCTGTTCAAGATGGCCGACGACCCGCGCGTGACCCCGGTCGGCCGGTTCCTGCGCATGTCGAGCATCGACGAGCTGCCGCAGCTCTTCAACGTCATCCGCGGCGACATGAGCCTCGTGGGCCCTCGTCCGGCGCTGCAGGAGGAGGTCGAGCAGTTCACCGAGCGGCTGCAGAACCGGGTGCTCGTGCTGCCGGGCATCACGGGGCTCTGGCAGGTCGAGGCCCGCGACAACCCCTCCTTCTGGTCCTACGAGCGCCTCGACATGTTCTACGTCGAGAACTGGTCGGTGGGCCTCGACGTGAGCATCCTCTTCGGCACCGTCGTCGTGGTCGCCGACCGTGGGATCGGCGCGATCCGCGGGCTCTTCGCGCGTCGCCCCAAGGAGGGCGCCGTCGCCGTCAGCGCGCTCGACTGAGGCGCGCGGTGGGACGCACACAGCCGGGTGGGGCCGATCGGGTGCGCGCCGCCGGCGTCGTGCGGTGGCGCTGAGCGGGGCGTCGTGACCTCGCCGGACGGCTCGACCGCGTGAAGGCGGTCGTCACCGGCGGAGCCGGTTTCATCGGGTCGGCGCTCGTGGCTCGTCTCCGCGCGATGGATCCGACCGGCCACGTCGTCGTGCTCGACGACTTCTCGGTGGGCAGCCCCGAGAGGATCGTCGACGACCCCGCCGTCGCGGTCGTCGAGGGCTCGGTCCTCGATCGGGGCCTGCTCGACGCCGCGCTGGCCGGAGCGGAGGTCGTCGTCCACCTCGCGGCGTTGACGTCGGTGCCCGCGTCGGTGACCGCCCCCCGGCGCTACCACGAGGTCAACGCCTCGGGGACCTGGGAGGTCCTCGACGCGGCACGGCGGGCCGGCGGCCCGTACTGCCTCGTCGCCTCGTCGGCGGCGGTCTACGGCGACGCCCCGCCCCTGCCGAGCCACGAGGGGCTGCCGGTCAGACCGACCTCACCCTACGCCGCCTCGAAGGTCGCCGCCGAGGCCCACGCGGCGGTCGCGCAGGCCTGCTACGGGCTGCCCGTCCTCTGCCTGCGGCTCTTCAACGTCTTCGGGCCCGGGCAGCATGCGGGCGGGCCGTCCTCGCCCGTGATCCCGGCCTTCCTCGAGGCTGCCCTGGCCAGCCGGCCGCTCGAGGTCCACGGCAGTGGCGAGCAGACCCGCGACTTCGTCGACGTCGACACCGTCGTCGACGTGCTCGTCGCGGCGATGCGGCGCCGGGTGGCCCCGCCGGTCCCGGTGAACGTGGCCTCCGGCTCGCCGACGAGTCTCCGGCAACTCGTCTCCACGCTCGGCGGGCTCGGGCTGCCCGTCGACGTCGTCGCGGCACCGGAGCGGCCCGGTGACGTCGCCCACTCCTGCGGGGAGGTCACGCGGCTGCGTCGGCTCTTCCCGGAGATCGAGCCGCGG
>SLNF01000101.1 GCA_007133145.1 Nitriliruptorales bacterium | reverse complement strand
TTCGACGCCGCCGACCGCGCGGCGCTCGAGGCCGGCACCTCCACGACGGTCGGGCCGTTGCTGCGCGCGCGGCTGCGCCTGGCCGACGCGTTCGTCTACCGGCGGCTCCGGGAGGCCGTCGGCGGTCGCCTCGAGGTCGTCGTCTCCGGAGGCTCGCCGCTCGGTGCGCGGCTGTCGCACTTCTTCCTCGCCGCAGGCATCGTCGTCGGGCAGGGCTACGGGCTCACCGAGACGAGCCCGGCGTGCACCTACGACCGGCCCGACGCGCCGCGACCCGGCAGCGTCGGCACGCCGTTGCCGGGGGTGGAGATCGCGATCGCCGACGACGGCGAGGTCCTCGTCCGCGGCGAGAACGTCTTCCCCGGCTATCACCGCGACCCCGCCGCGACCGCAGAGGTGCTCGACGCCGACGGCTGGCTGCAGACCGGCGATCTCGGCGAGCTCGACGAGGAGGGGGTGCTGTGGATCACCGGTCGCAAGAAGGAGCTCATCGTCACCGCCGGTGGCAAGAACGTCGCACCCGAGCCCCTCGAGGAGGCGATTCGGGCGCACCCGCTCGTCTCCCACGCCGTCGTCGTCGGCGACGACCGCCCCTTCGTCGCCGCGCTCGTCACGCTCGACGACGACGCGTTGCGGGTCTTCGCCGAGGAGCAGGAACTCGCCGGCGACGAGCGTGCCCTGCGGAGTCACGAGCGCGTGCGCGAGGAGGTCGCCGGGGCGGTCGAGGCGGCCAACGGGACGGTGTCCCAGGCGGAGTCGATCCGCGCGTTCCGGATCCTCGAGCGCGACTTCCGTCACTCCCTCGACGAGCTCACCCCGACGATGAAGCCGCGCCGCGGGCAGATCTCGGAGAACTTCGCCGACGAGGTCGCCACGCTCTACGCCTGAGCGTCGGCGGCGTGGCAGGGGGTCCGGCGTGACCGCGCGGGTCGGGAAGGCCTCGCGGGTCGGCGGCGTTACCCTTTGGGAAGCCCGCGAGCGCAGGAGCGAGCCCCCCATGACGACACCGACGCTCGAGGTCAGCGTCACCGACGCCGCCGCGGAGCACATCCGCGCCCATGGCGGGGTCGTCGCCGTCGACTACATCGCGCCGGTCGGCTGCGGCGGCAGGCCCGAGGTCGCCGTCGACACCCACCTCGTCGGCAAGGACACCACCGGCTACCACCGCGCGACCCACCCCGACGGCGACGTGACCGTCTGGGTCTCCCCGGCCCTCGCGCGGCAGACCAGCGGGCTCACCGTCGACGTCACGCGCCGCTGGTGGCGCACCCGCCTCAGCGTCGACCCCGGTGCCGCGGCGATGGCCGCGCGCAGTTGCACGATCGGCGGGTAGCGCTCCGCCCGCGCGCGGCCCCCACGGTTGCGCCCGCGGCTACGCGATCGGTGGCTCGCGCCCGGGCTGTCGAAGCGGCGCGAGGTCGGGGCGCGCGGCGGCGAGCACCGCCTCGGCAATGCGCCGCAGCACGGCGACGTCGCCGTCCTCGAGGGGGTCGAAGAGCAGCGATCGCACTGACTCGACGTGGCCGGGCGCGGCGGTCCGCAAGGCGGCGAACCCGTCCTCGGTGAGGACGGCGTACGCGCCGCGGCCGTCCTCGGGGCAGTCCCGCCGGGCCACCCACCCCTGCTCGGCAAGCCGGGTCACCGCGTGGGAGAGTCGGCTGCGGGAGGCGCCGGCGAGCCGGGCGAGCTCGTGCATGCGCAGCCGCCAGTCGGGGGCCTCGGACAGGCGCACGAGCACCTCGTAGTAGGCCAGCGGCATGCCGGCGTCGCGCTGGAGCTGGCGGTCGAGCTCCTCGAAGAGCGCACGCGAGGCCGCAAGGAAGGCGCGCCAGGTCGCCTGCTCCTCCTCATCGAGCCAGCGTGCGTCACTCATGCCCGCCAGGGTACCCCGTCACCGCCCTGATGATTGAACGTTGAAGGACCATGGGTAGGATGGCCCCTAGTAGTTGAGAGCACAACAACATAGGCCCGTCTCTGGGGTGCTACCCACCCTGACGGGCCACCCGAGCCCAAGGAGTGCCACCATGACCGACATCGCCACCCGGACCGTCGGGGGCCGCATCGTCCCCGAGCAGGGCAGCTACGCCATCGACGTCTCCCACAGCGCCGTCGAGTTCGTCGTCCGCCACCTCGGCCTCGCGAAGGTCCGCGGGCGCTTCGCCCGGTTGGAGGGCACGATCGACGTCGCCGAGGCGGTGACCGACTCCTCGGTCGCGGTCACGATCGAGGCCGACAGCATCGACACCGGCGAGGCCGACCGCGACGCACACCTCCGCAGCGGCGACTTCCTCGACGTCGAGAGCCACCCCACCCTCGCCTTCCGCAGCACCGGCGTGCGCGAGGACGGTGACCGCTGGCTCGTCGATGGCGACCTCACGATCACCGGGACGACGAAGCCGGTCACCCTCGAGGTCGACGTCGAGGGCGGCGCGCGCGATCCGTGGGGCTTCGAGCGCGTCGGCTTCAACGCCGAGACGAAGATCAACCGCGAGGACTTCGGCCTCACCTGGAACCAGGCGCTCGAGACCGGCGGCTGGCTCGTCGGCAAGGAGGTCAAGATCGAGCTGACGATCCAGGCCGTCAAGCAGGGCTAGGCGTCGCGTCGCGGCCGGTGGGTAGCGTCGGGTCATGCCCGAGGGCGACACGATCCACCGCACCGCCGCGACGCTGCGACGCGCGCTCGAGGGCGCGGAGGTCACCGCCGTGTCCACCCGCGTGGGGCAGGTCCGCGCCCTCGGGCCAGACCGGTTGGTCGGGCAGGCCGTCGCCGCCGTCGAGCCACGCGGCAAGCACCTCCTCATCTGGTTCGCGCCGAGCGATCTCGCGCTGCACAGCCACATGCGGATGTCGGGGTCCTGGCACCTCTACCGGCACGGTGAACGCTGGCGCAAGCCCGAGCGCCTCGCGCGGATCACACTCGAGACCGAGGCCTGGCAGGCGGTGTGCTTCTCCGCGCCCGTCCTCGCCCTGCTCGACCGTCGGCAGGTCACCTCCCAGCCGAGCCTTGCCGCGCTCGGGCCCGATGCCCTCGACGAGGTCACCGACCTCGCGGAGGCCGGACGCCGCCTCGCCGCCGCCGGGTCGCAGCCGATCGGCGAGGCCCTCCTCGACCAGCGCATCCTCGCCGGCGTCGGCAACGTCTACCGCTGCGAGGTCCTCTTCCTCAGCGGCCTCGACCCGTGGACGCCGGTGAACGACCTCGACGAGGACGAGCGCGGCGGCGTGCTCGCGACCGCCGAGCGCCTCCTCAAGGACAACATCGCGTCGGGCTCGCCGCGGCGGGTGACGACCGGGCGCTTCGACGGGGCCGGTGACCGCCTCTTCGTCTACGGCAAGGCCCGCCGGCCCTGCCCTCGGTGTCAGACGCCGATCGCCGTGGCCCGCCAGGGCAGCCAGGCCCGGGTGACGTTCTGGTGCCCGCGCTGCCAGGGTCCGGGGCCCCGCTGAGCGCCTCGCCCGGGGTTCCGCCGAGGGTCTCGCCCGGGGTTCGGCTGGGCGTCTCGCCCGGGGTTCGGCCGAGGGTCTCGCCCGCGGTCTAGTCGAGGACGGTGACCTCGGCAGCCTCCGGCCCGCTCTCGGTCTCGACGACGGTGAAGCGCACCGCCGCCCCCTCGGGCAGGGTCGTGAACGCCGCCTCGGAGACGATCGCCGCGTAGTGGACGAAGACGTCCTCGCCGCCCTCGCGCTCGATGAAGCCGTAGCCCTTGTCGCCGCTGAACCACTTCACCCTGCCCTCGGCCACCGTTGCTCCCTCCCCTGGCCGGACCGCGGCGGGTCCACGGTCGCCTCCGCCCGCACGGCACCCTACCCTGGGTGCCGACCGACGCAGGGCCACCCCGGCGCGCGCACCGCGAGCAGCGCGCCGAGGCGGAACCACGGTGCCGGCCCGCCCGCGGCGAGGACGAGGGATCGCCGCCGCGGTCGCCGGGTAGGGCTGGGAGGAGCGCGCTGCGGGGGCCGACGCACCCGTGCTCGACCGACCGCGAGGACCGACCACCGGAAAGGTGTGCAGTCGCATGTGCGGATTCAGTGGCGAGGTGCGTCTCGACGGCGGGGTGGCCGACGCCGGCGCCGTCGGGGCGATGGCGGCGACGATGGCCTGCCGCGGGCCCGACGGCGCCGGGCTCCACGCTCAGGGCAGCGTCGCGCTCGGCCACCGCCGTCTCAAGATCATCGACCTCTCCGAGCGTGCCGCCCAGCCGATGGCCGACCCTGAGCTCGGCCTGTCGATCGCCTTCAACGGCTGCATCTACAACTACCCCGAGCTGCGCACCGAACTCGAGGTCGCCGGCTACCGCTTCTTCTCCAGCAGCGACACCGAGGTCGTCCTCAAGGCCTACGACCGCTGGGGCGAGGCCTGCGTCGAGCGCTTCCACGGGATGTTCGCGTTCGCCCTGGCCGAGCGCGACAGCGGCCGGGTCCTGCTCGCACGCGACCGTCTCGGCATCAAGCCGCTCTACCTCACCGAGTCCGGGGGAAGGCTGCGCTTCGCCTCGACGCTGCCCGCGATCCTCGCCGGCGGGAGCGTCGACACCGACATCGACCCTGTCGCGCTCCACCACTACCTGAGCTTCCACGCCGTCGTGCCGGCCCCCCATACGATCCTCAAGGGCGTCGGCAAGCTCTCCCCGGCGACGACGCTCACGATCGAGCCCGACGGTCGGCGCCGCGAGCGACGCTACTGGGGGCCGCCGTACGAGCGTGACCCCGGCAAGGCGGACTGGGACGCCCGCGACTGGGAGCAGGCCGTCCTCGAGGCGCTGCGCACCGCGGTGCGCCGGCGGCTCGTCGCCGACGTGCCCGTCGGCGTCCTGCTCTCCGGCGGCCTCGACTCGAGCCTCATCGTCGGCCTGCTCGCCGAGGAGGGCCAGACCGGCCTCGCGACGTACTCCGTGGGCTTCGAGTCCGTCGGCGGGGAGGAGGGCGACGAGTTCAAGTACTCCGACGTCGTCGCCGAGCGCTTCGCCACCGACCACCACCAGCTGCGAATCCCCACGGAGCAGATGCTGCCGGCACTGTCGGCGACGATCGCGGCGATGTCGGAGCCGATGGTCAGCCACGACGCCGTCGGCTTCTACCTCCTCAGCGAGGAGGTCGCCAAGAGCATCAAGGTCGTGCAGTCCGGGCAGGGTGCCGACGAGGTCTTCGCCGGCTACCACTGGTACCCGCCGATGGCGCGTGCTTCCGGCCTCGGTGTCGACACCTACGCCGAGGCGTTCCTCGACCGCCCCCACGCCGAGATGGCCGCGGTCCTCACGCCCGCCTACCGCCTCGGGCGCGACGCCTCCCGCGAGCTCGTCGAGGCGCACTTCGCCCGGCCCGGCGCCGCCACGCCGACCGATCGCGCGCTGCGGCTCGACACCGAGGTCATGCTCGTCGACGATCCCGTCAAGCGGGTCGACAACATGACGATGGCCTGGGGCCTCGAGGCGCGTGTGCCCTTCCTCGACCACGAGCTCGTCGAGCTCGCCGCGCAGTGCCCACCAGAGCTCAAGACCGCCCACGACGGCAAGGGCGTGCTCAAGGAGGCCGCCCGGCGCGTCATCCCCCACGAGGTCATCGACCGGCCGAAGGGCTACTTCCCGGTGCCGGCCCTGAAGTACCTCCAGGGCCCCTACCTGGAGCTCGTCGCGGGGGCCCTGCGCTCCGAGCGCGCCCGGGAGCGCGGCCTCTTCGAGCCCGACTACGTCGAGGGCCTCATCGCCGGGCACGAGCGCGACGGCGGCGGCACCGATCCCCGCCACCTCACCCCGCTGCGCGGCAACAAGCTCTACCAGCTCGGGCTGCTCGAGCTGTGGCTGCAGTCCCAGGGGCTGTGAGCACCCCTCCGGCGTCCGGCCGTGCCCGTCCGGTCGCGGTGACCGGGACGGCCCCGCCCACCCCACCGGCGTGTCCCCACCCACCCCGAGGAGCGCGACGACGATGAGCAAGGGCTACGACCACCGCGTCCACCGCGGCGACGCGCTCTCGACGAAGACCTGGGAGCAGCCGCCCTCACGCGCCGCGAGCGTCGTCGAGCACGACGTCGCCGTCGACTGCGGCTGGGGCCGGCTGCTGTTCGGGCAGACCTACGGCGACCACACCGCCCTCGCCGACGAGTTGCGCGCCGAGGCGCGCGGCCAGCGCGACGTCGCCCTCTACCTGCGCGACCCGCATGTCCTCGTCGCGCACAGGCCCGACGAGCTCTTCATCGACCCCTCCTACACCTACCGGCTGTGGATGCACGCCTACCGCCCCGCACGCCAGCCGGCGCGCGGTGTCGTCGTCCGGAAGATGCGCACCGAGGAGGACGCACGGGCGACCAACCGCCTCTACCAGCGCAACGGCATGGTCACCGCCGAGCCCGGGGTGATGTGGCGCAACCAGCGCACGCCGACGTTCACCTACCTCGTCGCCGAGGACGCGGACACCGGCGAGGTCATCGGCACCGTCACCGGCGTCGACCACGCCTTCGCCTTCGGTGACCCCGAGTCCGGCGCGAGCCTGTGGTGCCTCGCCGTCGACCCGCAGGCCCGCAAGCCCGGCGTCGGCGAGGCGCTCGTGCGCACGCTCGTCGAGCGCTACCAGGCACGCGCCCGCGCCTACCTCGACCTCTCGGTCCTCCACGACAACGGCGCGGCGATCCGCCTCTACGAGAAGCTCGGCTTCGAGCGCGTTCCCGTCTTCTGCGTCAAGCGCAAGAACCCCATCAACGAGCCGCTGTTCACCCCCGCACCGCCGCCCGACGACCTCAACCCCTACGCCCGGATCATCGCCGAGGAGGCGAGGCGCCGTGGCATCAGCGTGCGCGTCCTCGACGGCGAGTGGGGCGAGATGGTGCTCTCCCACGGCGGACGGGAGGTCGTCACCCGTCAGGCGCTCTCCGAGCTCACGACCGCCGTGGCGATGAGTCGCTGTGACGACAAGGGCGTGACGCGCCGGCTGCTCGAGAAGGTCGGCCTCGCCGTGCCCCCCGGCAGGGCGGCCCGCGGCGACGAGCACGACGTCGCCTTCCTCGAGGAGGTCGGCGAGGTCGTCGTGAAGCCCGCGCGCGGGGAGCAGGGCAACGGCGTGACCGTCGGCATCACCGACCCCGCCGACCTCGCCGACGCCGTCGCCCACGCGCGCAGCTTCTGCCCCGACGTCCTCATCGAGGCCTTCGCCCCGGGGGAGGACCTCCGGGTCGTCGTCATCGACGACGAGGTCGTCGCCGCGGCGGTGCGCCGCCCGCCGGAGATCCTCGGCACCGGCCGGCACACCGTTGCCGAGCTCATCGACAAGCAGAGCCGCCGGCGCGCCGCGGTCACCCACGGCGAGTCGACGATCCCCGTCGACGCCCACACCCGCCAGACGGTGCGCGAGGCCGGCTACGACCTCGACGACGTGCTGCCCGAGGGCACCGCGCTCACCGTGCGCAAGACCGCGAACCTCCACACCGGCGGGACGATCCACGACGTCACCGCCGACCTGCACCCCGCGCTCGCCGAGGCCGCGGTGCGCACCGCCCAGGCGATCGGCATCCCGGTCGTCGGCGTCGACCTCCTCGTACCCGACGTCGCCGGTCCCGACTACGTCATCGTCGAGGCCAACGAGCGTCCGGGGCTCGCCAACCACGAGCCCCAGCCGGTCGTCGAGCGCTTCGTCGATCTGCTCTTCCCGCTCACGCGCAGGCGTCGGGCCGCGCGGGGGTAGGGGCCTTCGGCGCACCTACCGGAGCGGGCCGGGGGTCGGGCGTGGTCGGGTCGGTCGCGCTGAGGGGAACGTGTGGGGCCTGAGGGGGCGCTCGCGGGCCGGCGCTCGTCGGGGGTGAAGGCGCCCGGGGCACGGCGTGGCTGGGCTGCGGACGCTCGCGGGCCGTGCCGGCGGGTGCTGGGCTGCGGACGCTCGCGGGCCGAGTCGGCGGGTGCTGGGCGGCGACCGGTCTGCCGCGGTGCCGCCCGGCTGCATGCCTTACCCTTCGGTGCCTCGCCAGGGTGCTGACATGATCTCATTTTTCCGGGGGTTTTCTGTGCATACTCGTTGACACGCCATCCAGCCTGTGGCATACTTTCGAACATGAGTTCGATACGCACGGCGCGCGAGGCATCAGCCTCCTACGAGGCGGTTGGCGCCGCGTCCCGTCGGGTCCGGCATCGTCCCCACGGGTGCGGTGCCCTGCACGGTCTCGCCGGGCGTGTCGCGAGCGAGGGGTCTGCGCGCAGGTCCTTCGACGCCGGGGCCTCGACGGAGTGCGGGTCCTTCGACGCCGGCGCTGCGCTCGAATGCGCGCCGGTCGGGACGGCGGCGCCGACGGATCCGGCCACCGACGGCACCGGGCTCGTCGGCCTCGTCGGCGATGCGCTGCGCAGCGCCTCCGGCCCCGCGATCACGACCGAGGAGGCGCTCGCCGCGACGGGCCTCCTCCTCGATCACCTCGCGGCCGAGCTCGTCGACGGCGACGCGGAACGGTCGACCGGGACCACCACTGCCGGCGCCCCCGAGCGCCCCGGCGGCGAGCCGACGTCGGCGTCGACACTCCTCACCTCGGTCGACGAGCTCGAGAGGCTCCAACGCCGCTGCGCGGCGGAGCGCCTGCGGCGCGTGGCCGCGCTCGACGAGCGACAGGTCTGCCTCGAGCACGGGGCGAGCTCCACCGCCGGCCTGCTCGCCGATCGTGGGCAGATCTCCTTCGGGCAGGCCAAGCGTGACGTCGCCGCCGCGGCCAAGCTCGAGTTCCTCCCCCGGACCGCGAGCGCACTGGCCGCAGGCGACCTCGAGCGCCGCCACCTCGACGTCGCCGTGCGGGCGACCAAGGAGCTCGGCTGCGACCCGGCCTTGTCGAAGGACCCCGAGGCCCATCGACGGGCCCGCGCCGAGCTCGACGACCTCATCGCCGAGCACGGTGCCGGCGAGCTGCCCCACGAGCTCTCGCGCCGCGTCGCCGACTGGCACGCCCAGCGCTCCACCGACAGCCAGGAGGCCAAGGAGGCCCGGGCCCACGCGCGTCGTTGGCTACGGCTCGCAGCCGCGCAGGGCCCCGACGGGATGGCGCGCCTCAGCGGTGAGCTCGATCCGGTCACCGCCGCCCACGTCAGGGCGCTGCTCGACTCGCTCGGGCGACGCGACGGCGAGGACGACGAGCGCGACCTCGGGCAGCGTCAAGCCGATGCGCTGGCGTCGGCCGCCAAGCAGCTCCTCGACGCCGGGCAGCTGCCCGAGGTCGCCGTCCAGCGTCCGCACGTCATGCTCATCACGAGCCTCGAGGCGCTCGAGGGCCTCGAGGGGGCGCTCGCCTCCGAGCTCGACGGCTACGGGCCCGTCGGCTCGGCGACCGCTCGCGAGCTCTTCTGCGACGCCGACATCACCCCGGTCCTCAAGGGGCGCAACGGCGAGATCCTCGACATCGGCCGCACCGAGCGACGGCCCACCCGCCGCCAGCGCCAGGCGGTCATCGCCCGGGACCGCCGGTGTGTGGGCTGTGGAGCCCCCGCCTCGCGCTGCCAGATCCATCACGTGAAGTGGTGGCGGCACGGCGGGCCGACCGACCTCGACAATCTCGTGCTCGTCTGTGCCTCCTGTCACCACGGGATCCACCATCGCGGCTGGACCGTCGAACGCGACGGCGAGGCCTACCGGGTCGACCGCCCGAGGGGCCGTCGGGGACGAGGGCGCGGGGCGCCACCGGGTGGGCCGCCGCGAGGTGCAGGGGGAGAGGGTCCGCCTCCTGACGGTGCACCTGCGCACGACCGGTGTCGACGATGACCCCGCCCCAGCAACCGACCGGCCCGGTCGGGGCCTCGGCGTGCGTGGGACCCTCGCCGACTCCCCGCCCGGCAGGTGTCGTGGTGGCCGCGGTGCTCCGTCCTCCCGCGGCGTTGCCTGCGGCGCTCCGGCCGAGCCGGCGCCTCACCCGCCGCATGCCCCGGCGCGCGAAGGAGGACGTCACCGCAGGTCACGGCCCAGCGAGCGTGCCGCGCTTGACGGGGGGGCGAACGATCGTTACAACGATTACTGCAGTCCGTAAGAATTGTTCTCCACCTCACCTCGATCGGGGACGAGGTGTACCCGGAAGGGACGGTCATGCGCAGATCACCCCGTACCAGTCAACTGCTCGCGAGATCCCGGTACCTCCTCCTGCTGCTCGTCCTCGCGCTCGTCGCGGCCGCCTGCAGCCTGCCTGACGAGAACGGTGAGGACGTCGCCGAGCCCGACGACGACGTCGATGAGGTCGACGAGGACGTCGATGACGATCTCGACGAGGTCGCCGAGGAGCTCGACGGTGACCCGCTCGTCATCGGCCAAGTCGCCGAGCCCGCCTCGCTCGACCCCCACGCGGTGACGGCGGTCAACGACTTCCGCATCAACATCAACCTCTACGACGGGCTCGTCCGCTACGACGACGACTCCCTCGAGGTGGAGCCGGCGCTGGCCACCGACTGGGAGATCAGCGACGACGGCCTCGTCTACACC
This sequence comes from Nitriliruptorales bacterium, assembly GCA_007133145.1. GTDB lineage: Bacteria > Actinomycetota > Nitriliruptoria > Euzebyales > Egibacteraceae > T1Sed10-49. The sequence goes on along the minus strand of SLNF01000101.1, from coordinate 1,133 downwards.
TTCGAGCTGCGCGACGACGTCGAGTTCCACGATGGGGCGCCGTTCGACGCCGAGGCGGTGCAGTTCAACTTCGAGCGCATGCTCGACGAGGACCACCCCTTCGCCGACACCGGCCCCTTCCCGCTCGCCGACCAGTTCTTCGGCCAGGTCGAGACCGTCGAGGTGCTCGACGAGTACACCGTCGAGTTCACCCTGAGCGAGCCGTTCGCGCCGTTCCTCTCCAACCTCGCCTACCCCACGGGGCTGCTCATCTCCCCGCAGGCCGTCGAGGAGCACGGCGAGGACGTCGGGCGCAACCCCGCCGGCACCGGTCCCTACACCTTCGTCGAGTGGCTCGGCAACGAGCGCGTGACGCTCGAGCGCAACGACGACTACTGGGACGGCGCGCCTGGCGTGCCCGGCCTCGTCTTCCGCCCGATCGAGGAGTCCCAGACCCGCGTGACCGAGCTGCTCGCCGGCAACGCCGACATGATCGTCGAGGTGCCGCCCGACGACGTCGCCGCCCTGCGCGACGACCCCGACGTCGAGGTCCAGGAGCAGGCGGGCCCGCACGTGTGGTTCCTCATCCTCAACCTCGCCGAGGAGCCCTTCGACGACGTGCTGATGCGCCAGGCGATCAACCACGCGATCGATCGTGAATCGCTCGTCAACGACGTGCTCCAGGGCACCGCCACCGTCGCCGACGGCCCGATCGCCGAGGCCTTCGGCGCGGCGTACAACCCTGACCTCGAGCCCTACGAGTACGACCCCGACCGGGCTCGCGAGCTCATGGAGGAAGCCGGCTACGGTGACGGCGTCGACGTGACCTTCTACGTCACCGAAGGTGGCTCCGGCATGCTCGAGCCGGTGCCGATGGGCGAGTTCATGCAGGCCAACCTCGCCGAGGTCGGCATCAACGCCGAGATCGAGACCTACGAGTGGAACACCTTCCTCGACGAGGTCAACGCCGGCATCGAGGGCAAGGCCGACATGGCCCAGATGGCCTGGATGACCGCCGACCCCGACACCCTGCCGTTCCTCACCCTGCGCACCGATGCCTGGCCCGAGGACGGCGGCTTCAACTCCGGCTACTACTCCAACCCCGAGGTCGACGAGCTCATCGAGGCCGCCCAGCGCGAGACCGACGAGGAGGC
>SLNF01000057.1 GCA_007133145.1 Nitriliruptorales bacterium | reverse complement strand
CGCTCGCCTCGGGGCTGCGCCACCTCGGCGGGACCGGCGGGCACGCCGACCGCGCCGGGCTCTACGCCGACCTCGGCGCGGCGCTGCACGCCACGGTCTTCTCCGGCATCACCCAGCCGGCGTACATGGGCCTCACCGAGCTGCGCTTCCTGCTCGTCGACTCGATCGTCGAGGAGTCGATCGAGCTGCTCGCCGCCGCCTCGCTGCTCGGCCTCGTCCTCGCCGTGGCCTCCGCCGCTGCTGCCGCTGCCGAGCCGTAGGCTCCTCAGCCCTCGAAGACGAACGGGTTGCACACCTCGCGTCCCCAGAGGCGGTCGCGGACCGCCGGGGCAACCCCGACCGTCTCGCAGGCGTCCTGCCACTGGTCGTGGACCACGGTGACGAGCCGGTCGACGATGTCGTGGGCCTCCCTGGCGTCGAGCTGATAGGTGGCGGCGGCGTCGAGGCACACCGACAGCTTGCTGAGGCGCGCGGCGGAGGTCGGGTCCGGGTCGGAGGGGTCGGCGGGACCGATCGCCATGGCCTGCGCCGCCTCCCCGCCGGATCGGGGTTGCGGGGCGATGTCGAAGGCGGGCGTGAGCGTGAGCTGCTCGCCGTCCCAGAACGCCGCGTGGTTGCGGGGATGGTCATCGGTGTTGCCCACGAGGACGTTGAACACGATCCGCGTGAACAGCTCCCGCAACGTCGCCCGTGGCGCGGTGAACCGGCGGCGGATGATGTCGGCGAGCTCGGCGTAGCTGCCCCAGCGGACCTGCATCTCGTGGAGTCCGAGCACCGTCAGGGCGGAGACGACCATGCGTCGGTGGGTCCCGCCGACGCGGTCGAAGCGGTCGACGAGCAGCACGTCGCGGCCCATGGCGGTCATGCGTCGCGTCGAGGCCACGTCGAGACCCGCCCGGCCAGCGAGCTCCATCGCGACCGCCTCCGCGGGCACCCACGGGAAGGCGTCGGAGGGCGAGGCGAGCTTGGCGATGAGCGGGCGGCCGTCGTCATCGAGCAGGGCCTTGGGGCGGGCGCCGCCGACCGACGAGGCCTGCAACAGCGCCTGCTCCAGGGTCTCGGGAAGCGGCTCGCCGGCCTCCACGCGGTCGGCCGCGTCGATGAGGTCCTCAAGCGGCGCGCTGGCGGTGCGCGGCTCGTAGGACTCGGGGGATGCCTGGAAGTCCAGGGCTCCGATGCGGTCTGACCCCGCTGCCAGGAGGTAGGTCAAGAGGCTGAGCCGATCGGTGTCGGTCTCGCGGGTGGCGCCGCCGAGCATCCGGTGGAGGATGACGCGCTGGCCCCACGCGTCAGGTCCGGCGTCGCGGAGGCAGCCGTGGGCGTCGAAGCCAGCCGGCGGACGCTGCGGGCCCGGCTGCAGCGGCAGCTCGGGGAGGTAGAGCGGGACGGCGTCGCCGCGCTCGAGGTAGCGGCGCCCGTAGGTGAACTGCAGGAACGGGCCGGCCTCGTCGACGCGACCGGCCACGACGGGTTCCTCCCGTCCCGGCAACCACACCCACACGAACGCCGTCCCCGGCCGCTCAGAAGTCATCGTCGACCTCGACGACGCGGGTGTGGATACGCTCGGGCAGCAGCGCCAGCCGGTCCCGCAGGACCGCGTCGACGGCATCGAGGTCGCGGCGGTCCTCGGCGAAGAGCGGGACGCCGAGCACCGTGGCGACTTCGAAGACCGTGCCGATCGCTACCCCCGGGTCGCCGTGTTCGACCTTCGAGAGGGTCTTGCGGCTGATGCCGGCCCGGTCGGCGACGTCCTGGGCGCTGCGACCGGCTTCCCGCCGCGCAATGGCGATCTGGCGCGCGAGCACCGCCAAGGCCGCCTGCGTCTGCACTGAGATCGTCGCCACCGTGCCACCCTTCCCCGGTCTTATTCTACTCACTAAAGCTTCAGCGTAACGGATATTGCTCAGCCAGGAGGTGAAGCCGCCGAGGCGGGCACGGTCGTCGTGCCCACCCTGTCGCAGCGCAACGCCACGACACGGTCTGCCGCGGCGGGCGCGGATGCAGCATCGTGCGCGGCATGGCTTCCCTCGACGACGCCGTCATCGTCGGCCCGGCCTCGATCGCCGGGCGGCCGTGCTTTGTCCACGTCGCCGGCGACGGGCGCCGGTTCGCAGGTGTGCTCTAGGCTGGCCCGTCATGGCGACCGCCCTCATCTGGCAGGACGACGGGATCCGGTACGACTTCGGTCGTGACCACCCGCTCAAGCCGCTGCGGGTCGAGCTCACCGTCGGGCTCATCCGGGCCGCGGGGCTCACCGAGCGGCCCGGCGTCGAGATCCTGCCGCGGCTGCCCTTCGGCGACGACGACGTCCTGCGGCTGCACACCCCCGACTACGTCGAGGCGGTCAAGCGCCTGTCGGCCGACCCCGACCCCAAGGGCGCGCCCGCCTACGGCCTCGGCCTCGGCGACAACCCCGTCTTCCGGGGGATGCACGAGGCCTCCCTCGAGGTCTGCGGCGCGACGCTCGCCGCCGCCGAGGCGGTGTGGACTGGCCGGGCGATCCACGCCTTCAACCCTGCCGGCGGGCTGCACCACGCGATGCCCGACCACGCCTCGGGGTTCTGCATCTACGACGACCCGGCCGTCGCGATCGACTGGCTGCTGCGCCACGGCGCCCGGCGGGTGGCCTACGTCGACGTCGACACCCACCACGGCGACGGCGTGCAGGCGATGTTCTACGACGACCCGCGGGTGCTCACGCTGTCGCTGCACGAGTCCGGCCGCTATCTCTTCCCCGGCACCGGCTTCGCCCACGAGATCGGCGAGGGCGACGCCCGCGGCACCGCCCTGAACGTCGCGCTGCCGCCCTACACCCCCGGGGAGGTCTGGCTCGGCGCCTTCGACGAGGTCGTGCCCGCGGCGATCGACGCCTTCGCCCCCGACGTGCTCGTCACCCAGCTCGGCTGCGACACCCACGTCACCGACCCGCTGGCCCACCTCGCGCTCACCACCGACGACTACGTCG
>SLNF01000268.1 GCA_007133145.1 Nitriliruptorales bacterium | reverse complement strand
GTGGTGCTGGTGGTATGGGCGTTCTCGCTCATGCGGCTGGCCATCCCTGCGTCGCGGCGAAGCGACCGGACCATGCCCAGCTGCCCCCGTCGGGCGTGCTCGTCGCTGGCGCCCGTGCATCAACTGGCTTGCAGCAACGTCACGCCTCCGCGAGGGGCGCACCCCCGTTGAACGGGCACGATCGCAGGGTCATAAGCCCCGAATGGCGACGGGCCCTTGGGGTCTACCCCTTGGGCTGGGGGTAGCCCTAGTCGCGGGTGATCGTGGCGCTAGTTCGGTTGATCGGCGATGCCGTACTCCTCACGAGATCGGAGGTCGATGACGAGCGCGGCGAGGCTGCGGTGCCGGCGTGAGCGCCTGCCGTCGTCGAGTCGCCAGGTCGGGCCGGGCTCGAGTGCCACCTCCAGGTGCGCAGGTTCGCTGGAGGCCGCCGCGAACCCAGCCCGCTCGACAGCGTGGGCGGTCCAGCGCGCCTCGGGGCCCTCCCCGTCGATGCGGACGACCGGGGCAGGTGCCCCGTCGGCCTCGAAGCGCCCGCGCGCGAGGTCGTAGCGCACGGTGTCGGTGTCGAAGGCCTCCGCGAGCGCACCGGACAGGGCGAGGTCCTCGGGTGCGCCGGCGACGAGGTGACGTTCGGTGCGCTCGGCGCGGTCGAGGAGCCAGACCTCGTCGGCGCTGCGCAGCGCGAGGTCGAGGTCGTGGCTCGTGAGCAGCACCGCGAGACCGCACTCGCGGGCGAGGCGGGTGAGCAGACCGGCGAGCTCGAGGCGGCGCGGGAGGTCGACGAACGCGGTGGGCTCGTCGAGCATGAGGATCTCGGGCTCCTGGGCGAGCGCACGGGCGATCATCACCCGCTGGCGCTCGCCGTCGGAGAGCTCGAGCACGGGGCGGGTGCGCAGCCCCGCGACCCCGCTAGCCTCGAGCGCCCAGTCGATCGCCTCGTGGTCGTCGGTGCGCAGGCGCCCGCGCCAGCCGGTGTAGGGATGGCGGCCGAGGGCCACGAGGTCCTCGACGCGCAGCAGCCCCGCGTCGACGCGGCTCGTGAGCACGACGGCGAGACGGCGTGCGCGGTCGCTAGGGGACAGGGCGGTGAGATCCGCGTCGCCGAGGCAGATCGTGCCGGCGAGCGGCGGCAGGGATCCCGACAGCGTGCGCAGCAGCGTCGTCTTGCCGGTGCCGTTGGCGCCGAGGAGGCAGGTGAGCTCGCCGATGCGCAGGTCCACGTCGAGTCCGGCGAGGACCGCGGCGTGCCGCCGGCGTTGGCGGTAGCCCACGGCGAGCCCGCGTGCCGAGAGCACCCGCTCGGGCGGGGCGTCGGGGTGGGCGCCGTTGCCGCACGGCCCCGGAGGCGCCGTGGGCTCGCGGCGGTGGCGGGCCTCGGCGAGGCTCATGTGACCACCGCCCGACTCGAGCGCCGCAGGCGCAGCAGCACGGCGACGACGACCGGGGCGCCGACGAGCGCGGTGACCGAGTTCAGCGGCAGCGTCGCGTCCTGGCCGGGGAGCTGGGCGACGAGCCCCGCGGCGAGGGCGACCGCGGCGCCGACGAGCAGCGTGGCCGGCAGGAGGACCCGGTGGTCGGAGCTGCGCAGCAGCCCGCGCGCGAGGTGCGGCGAGGCGACGCCGATGAAGGCGATCGGGCCGCAGAAGGCCGTGACCCCGCCGGCGAGCAGTGAGGCCCCGATCACGACGACGACACGCAGGCCGCGGACCCGCACGCCCATCGAGGCGGCGTAGGCGTCGCCGAGGAGCAGGGCGTTGAGCGCCTTCATCGTGGCCACGCCGATGGCGAGGCCGACGGCCACGGTCGCCGAGAGCACGACGAGGTCGCTCCACGAGGTGCCCGCGAAGCTGCCGAAACCCCAGGCGACGAAGGCCCTGACCCGCTCGAGGTCGCCGAAGCCGCCCTGGACGAGGACGCTCACGACCGCGGTGACGGCGTAGCCGACCATGAGCCCGATGATGAGCACCGTCGCGGGGCTCTCGACGCGGCGTGAGGCGGCGAGGACGAGGAGCATGACCGCGAGCGCGCCGGTGGCCGCCGCCGCGGTGATCGCCGCGCCGCCCGCGAGCCCGAAGCCGAGCGCGAGCATCGCGCCGCCCGAGCCGCCGGCGAGGACGACGAGGGCGACGCCGAGGCTCGCGCCGGCGCTGATGCCGAGGATGAACGGGTCGGCGAGGGGGTTGCGGAACAGCGTCTGCATCTGCAGGCCGCCGAGGCCGAGTGCCGCCCCGGCGATGAGCGCGGTCAGTGCCCGGGGCAGGCGGACCTGCTCGACGATGAGCTGGGCGCCGTCGCCCGACCCGTTGCCGGTGAGCACCGCGGCCACCTCGCCCAGCGGCAGCCGCACCGACCCTAGCGCGAGGGTGGCGAGGAAGAGCCCCGCGCAGAGCACGGCGAGGCCGACCATCCCGGCGGTCGTGCGGCCGGGACGGTCGGTGGGAGGCGTTGGGGCGTCAGGCTCGCGGGCCGGCGTTCCGACGCGCTCCCGCCGCAGGCGCGCGGGAGCGTCGGCGGTCATGGCGCGGCCTCACCCACCGGCCGGTAGTAGCGCGGCTCGCCCTCGACGAGGTCGGGATGGAGGATCGACGCGAAGTCCGTGAGGAGCTCGTCGGCGCGCAGCGGGGCGCGCTCGAAGCGGGGGTTGCCGCCGGTCTCCGTCGTCGCCGCGTCCCCGGCCCACACCGCGCCGGCGTCGACCGCGGCGACCTCGGCGAGCCGCTCGTCCTGCGCCAGGAGGTCCTCGAGGGAGGTCATGACCGCGCCGAGCAGCCAGACGTCGGCGTCGGCGCCCTCGTCGAGGACGGTCTCGATGTCGTAGGCGAGCGAGCCGGAGGACTCGTCGTCGGCGAAGACGTAGGCGCCGCCGGCGTCGTCGATGAGCGTCGCGGTGAGGCTCTGCCCGCCGGGGGCGAACCACGTGCCCTCGAAGGGCTCGTCGAGGAGGACCCGCGGGCGCTCGTCGACG
>SLNF01000192.1 GCA_007133145.1 Nitriliruptorales bacterium | reverse complement strand
GAGGCGCTGCGGCGCATCGGCGTGCGCGTCGGCGGCGTGGTCGGCTCCTCGCCCGAGCGCACGCGGGCGAAGGCCGAGCAGGCCGGCCTGCCACACGTCCATGACAGCGTCGAGGCGCTGCTCGCCGACCCCGAGATCGACGTCGTCCACGTCGCGAGCCCCAACAACCTCCATGTCGGGCAGGCCCGGGCCGCGCTCGAGGCGGGCAAGCACGTCGTCTGCGAGAAGCCCCTCGGGCTGTCGACGGGCGAGACCGCCGAGCTCGTGCAGGCCGCGGAGGCCAGCGGCCTCGTCCACGCGGTGTGCCTCAACCTCCGCTTCTACCCGCTGTGCCACGAGATGCGAGCGATGGTCGCCGCCGACGCCCTCGGCGAGCCGCGCCTCGTCACCGGCTCCTACCTCCAGGACTGGATGCTCGAGGACACCGACTGGAACTGGCGGATCGACACGCGCGAGGGTGGGCCGCTGCGCGCGGTCGCCGACATCGGCTCGCACTGGCTCGACCTCGCGGCGTTCATCACCGGCCGGCGTGTCGTCGAGGTCCTCGCCGATCTGCACACCTTCCTGCCCGTGCGGCGGCGGCCGTCACGCTCGGTGGAGACCTTCGCGACGGCGAGCGCCGACGAGGAGCTCGTCGAGGAGCCGATCTCCTCCGACGACGCCGCGAGCATGCTCCTGCGTTTCGAGGGCGGCGCGCGCGGCGCGCTCACGGTCTCGCAGGTCTCGGCGGGCCGCAAGAACGCCGTCAACCTCGAGGTCGACGGGGCCTCCTCGGCCGTGGCGTGGTTCTCCGAGGACCCCGATCGGTTGTGGATCGGCCACCGCGGCCGACCCAACGAGGTCTTGCAGCGCGACGCCACGCTCATGGGCCCGGAGGCGGCCGCCCTCGCCCGCTACCCCGGCGGGCACGTCGAGGGCTACCCCGACACCTTCCGCGGACTGTTCGAGGCCGTCTACGCCGACGTGCGTCGTGGCGCCCCCGCCGCGGAGCCCGCCTACCCCACTTTCGCCGACGGCCACGACGTCGTGGCCGTGACCGAGGCGGTGGCGCGCAGCGCCGAGGACGGGCGCTGGACCACCGTGGAGCGCTGACCCGACCACTTCCGACGACGATTGGAGCGTGCGATGCGCCTGGGACTGCTGACTGCCCCGTTCCCGACCACCCCGCTGACCGAGGTCGCCGACTGGGCCGCGGGCAACGGCTTCTCGATGCTCGAGGTCGCCTGCTGGCCCTCCGACTCCGGCCCGACCCGCCGCTACGGCGGCATCTGCCACATCGACGTCGAAGGCCTCAGCGAGGGCCGGGCCGAGGAGATCACCGGTGACCTCGCCGCACGGGGGATCACGATCTCCGGACTCGGCTACTACCCCAACCCGCTGCACCCCGATCCCGAGCACCGCACCGCGGTCCTCGACCATCTCGCGAAGGTCATCGACGCGGCGCCCAAGCTCGGCGTCGATGTCGTCAACACCTTCATCGGTGCCGACCAGGGTCGCAGTCAGCAGGAGAACTGGGAGGAGGCCAAGCGCGTCTGGCCCGACCTCGTCGCCCGCGCGCGGGCCGCGGGCGTGCGGATCGCGATCGAGAACTGCCCGATGATCTTCTCGTCCGACGAGTGGCCGGCCGGGCACAACCTCGCCTACTCCCCGGCGATCTGGCGCACGATGTTCGAGGAGTTCGGCGAGACCGTCGGGCTCAACTTCGACCCCTCCCACCTCGTCTGGCAGATGATCGACATCGGCGCGGCGATCGACGAGTTCGGCGAGCGCTTCTACCACTTCCACGCCAAGGACCTCGAGATCGACGAGGCCGGGCTCTACGACCACGGGATCATGTCCGCGGGCATCGGCTGGCAGGTCCCACGGCTGCCCGGGCTTGGCGACGTCGACTGGAAGGTCGTCTTCAGCGGCCTCTACCGCGTCGGTTACGACGGCGTGATCTGCGTCGAGCACGAGGACCGGCAGTTCGAGGGCACCGACGACCTCGTCAAGCGCGGCTTCCTGCTCGCCCGCGACGTGCTGTCCCCCTGGATCGTCTAGCGCGCGGCGACGCGGCGCGCGAGGCGCGGTGCGGGCCGGGGTCCTCCCCCCGTGGGCTCCGGCCCGCACCCTCGTGCGCGGTGGGCCGGAGCCGCGGGGTTAGCGGATGTGGCGGCGGGGGCGGCGGGGGCGCCAGCGCGAGGCCCTCACCGGTCGGCGCGGTCCCTTCTCGAGGATCGAGAGGGCCTGCTGACGGGGCCCGAGCGCGTAGCTCAGGTCGAGTGAGGGCGACGTCGAACCGGGGCCCGTGCGCGTCCCCCTGGTCGGTTGGTTGGGTGCGGCCATCACGGGCTCCTCTGCGGAACTGGGAACGGTGCCTTCCCGATTCCGACGCGCATGGTGGAGGAGGGGGGGATCGTTGTCGATGCCCGGCCGGCCAGGACACGACCTGTACCTCGCGGGTCCGCCGTCGAGGGAAGGCGCCGGCCTGAGTCCGTGGGTCTGGTGCCGGGTCGGTGCCGCGGCGACGGGCACTCGCGATGCTGTTCCCGGGCCTGGCGCTGGCCGCCGCGACCGTCCGCGGGCGGGTTGTGTGCTGGCAGGGGTGTGCGCCCCGGGGGTGGCCGGGGCGCGGCGGAGAGGCGATGGGGTGGTTCTAGAGGTCGAGGGTGGGCTGCTCGGGTCGGGGCGGTGGCGGGTCGTCGGGTGGCTCCGGCGGCGGCGGCCGCTCGTCGTCGGGGGGTCGGCCGGGCGGGTCGCTGCCGGATGCTCGCCGGGGCGGATCACTGCCGGATGGTCGGCCGGGCGGGTCGCCGGTGGATCGTTGCCTCCCGCCGCCGGGGGGTTTGGACAGCTGGTAGGGGCTGGGGTTGGCGTGGGTGCGCTGCCCGGCCGGGGTGGGGGTGATCTGCCAGCCGTGGTGGTGGAGGTGGAAGTGGCAGTTCGCACAGAGCAGCACAAGGTTGGCGAGGTCGGTGGCGCCGCCGTCGACCCAGTGGCGGATGTGATGGGAGT
>SLNF01000297.1 GCA_007133145.1 Nitriliruptorales bacterium | reverse complement strand
GCGCGGCCGGTGAGCTGGGTGAGCTGGCCGGGGGTGAGCAGGGCGTGCTGTTGGCCGTCCCACTTCTCGAGTCGCTCGATGACGACGGTGCGCGCGGGCATGTTGATGCCGAGGGCGAGGGTCTCGGTGGCGAAGCAGACCTTGACGAGGCCGCGCACGAAGAGCCGCTCGACGACCTCCTTGAACGCGGGCACCATCCCCGCGTGGTGGGCGGCGACGCCGCGGCGCAGCGCGGCGAGCCAACGGTCGAAGCCGAGGACGGCGAGGTCGTCCCGCCCGAGGCTGGCGACGTGCTCGGTCGCCAGGGCGGTGATCTCCTCGGCCTCGGCGGCGGTGGCCAGGGACACGCCGCCGCGCTCGAGGTGGCCGACGGCGTCCTCGCAGCCCTGGCGGCTGAAGACGAAGACGATCGCCGGCAGCCACTGCCGCTCGGCGAGCATGAGGGCGAGCTCGCTGCGCCGCGGTGGGCGCATGCGGCTGCCCGAGGGCACGGGGCGGCCGCGCCGCGAGCGCCGCCCGACGGGCTGCGCGCGGCGCTCGGCCATGACGATCTCGGGGTTGGGGATCCCCGCCCGGGCCTGTCGAGCGGCGGCCTGGCGCTCGGCGTCGGGTCGGCGGCCGGTGCGCTTGCCACCCGCCTTGAAGACCGGCTCGATGCGGTCGTTGAAGGCGTAGTGGTGGTCGAGCGGCACCGGCCGGTGCTCGGAGATCACGACCTCGCAACCGCGAGGCTGCCCGGCCGTCGCCTCGTCCTCGGCGAGCGCCGCGCCGCGTACCCAGTCGAGCCATGCGCCGAACTCCTCGGCGTTGGAGACCGTGGCCGACAGGCACGCCAGTTGCACCTCGGGCGCGAGCTGGACGATGACCTCCTCCCAGACGGCGCCGCGCTCGCGGTCGGCGAGGTAGTGGACCTCGTCGAGCACGACCGCCTCGAGGCCGTCGAGGGTCGGTGAGGCCTCGTAGAGCATGTTGCGCAGCACCTCGGTCGTCATCACGACGATCGGGGCCTCGCCGCGTATCGAGCGGTCGCCGGTGAGCAGGCCGACGCGCGACTCGCCGTGGACCGCGCAGAGGTCGGCGTGCTTCTGGTTCGACAGCGCCTTGATCGGGGTCGTGTAGAAGCACTTCGCGCCCCGCTCGAGCGCGCGCCACACCGCGTACTCCCCGACGACGGTCTTGCCCGCCCCGGTGGGAGCGGCGACGAGGACGCTGCGGCCCCGGGAGAGGGCGTCCATGCCCTCGCGCTGGAAGGCGTCGACGGGGAAGGGCAGCCGCGCAGCGAAGTGCTCGGGGCTCGCGCCCGTGGGCTCGGCAGGCACGCTAGGCCGCCGCCTCCGCGAGACGGCGGCGTCGGGCCCGCCAGCGGGCGAGCAGGATGCAGCCTTCGTAGAAGATGAGCAGAGGCACCGCCATCGCCGACATCGTGAAGGGGTCGCCGGTCGGGGTGATGATCGCCGCGGCGAGGAAGACGAGGAAGACCGCGTGACGCCGGTACTTGCGCAGCCCGTCGACGGTCACCACGTCGGTGAGCACGAGGACGGTGAGCACGAGCGGGAACTCGAAAGACAGGCCGAAGGCGACGACGGTGAAGAGCATGAAGTCGACGTACTCCCGCGCTGAGAGCACCGGGGTGATCCCCTCCCCGGCCAGCGACAGCAGGAGCGCGAGTCCGCGGGGGATGACGAAGTAGGCGAAGGCCGCGCCGCCGATGAAGAGCACCCAGCCTGCGAGGAGGAACGGGATCGCGTAGCGCTTCTCGATCGGTCGCAGCCCCGGCATGACGAAGCGCAAGATCTGGTAGAAGACGACGGGCGCGGCGACGATGACCGCGACGATCGCCGCGAGCTTGATGGAGATCATGAGCCCATCGAGCACCTGCAGGACGATGAGCGCGCACTCGTCGCCGCCGGAGACCGCCGCGGGACCGGCCCGGACCTCGCTCGGCAGCTGGCAGTAGGGCTCGCGGATGACGTCGAGGACCTGCTCGCGCAGGACGAAGCCGACGCCGAAGCCGACGGCGAGGGCGATGAGGCTGCGGAAGATGCGCGTGCGGAGCTCGGCGAGATGCTCGACGAGCGTCATCTCGCCGCTGCGACGAGCCCGGTCGTCGCCTCCCGCGCCGGTGTCCGGCGACGCGGTCGCCGTCATCGACCCCGCCTCATCCGCTGGCTAGGAGGAGCCGTCGCGGGCGTCGGACTCCTTCGGGGGGTTCTCGGAGGTGACCTCGCCGCTCGGGCCGGTGTCGCCATCGGACTCCGCAGCGGCCTCCTCCTGGCCCTCGTTGACGCCCTTCTTGAAGTTCGTGATCGTCCTGCCGATCGAGCTGCCGAGCTCGGGGAGCTTCTTCGCCCCGAACAGCAGCACGACGATCCCGAGGATGATGATGAGCTCGGGGCCTTGGGGGATGGTGAACCCGAGGGTCGCGGGCATGGATGCCTCCCTGGTCAGCGTTCCACCAGTGTAGGGGCGCGCGGCCGGCCGAGGGAAGCGTTCAGGCGCCCCCGCGTCCCTTGCCGGGCTCGTCCCCGGCCCCGGCGGTGCGCTCCTGAAGGGCGGCGAGCTCGGTCTCGGTGACCGCGAGCTCGGCCGCGAGCTCCTCGGCGAGTGGCTTGAGCCGCTCGACGCTGCGGCCGATGTCGTCGGCCGCCTTCCGCGTCTCCCGGGCGAGGTGGACGACGAGGACCCCGGTCACCGCGACGATCGCCACGGCGAGGGCGACCGCGAGCACGACGAACGCCGACATCTCCATCCCTCCTGCGGTCCTGCCCGGTCGGTCGGGGCACCGTCCACGGACGTGAGCCGGCCGTCGGCCACTGCCCGGGCCGCTCCACACGGCAGCCTAGCGGTCGCTCAACTCGGGCTGCGTGGGATCTCCGGCGGGGTGACGTTCTCGAAGAAGCGCAGCATCTCGACGGGCAGGGGGAAGATCAGCGTCGAGTTCTTCTCCGCGGCGACCTCGGTCATCGTCGACAGCAGCCGCAGCTGCAGCGCCGCGGGGTGCTCCTCGAGCTCCGCGGCGGCGCGGGAGAGCGTCTCGGCGGCTTCCTGCTCGCCCTTCGCGTGGATGACCTTCGCGCGGCGGTCACGCTCCGCCTCGGCCTGGCGCGCCATGGCGCGGCGCATCGAGTCGGGCAGCTCGACGTCCTTGACCTCGACGACCGAGACCTTCACGCCCCACGGGTCGGTGTGGCTGTCGATGATCGACTGGAGCTCGGCGTTGATGTCGTCGCGCTTGGTGAGGAGGTCGTCGAGGTCCGCCTGGCCGATGATGCTGCGCAGCGTCGTCTGCGAGATCTGCGAGGTCGCGAAGGCGTAGTTCTCGACCTCGATGACCGCGTGGCTGGGGTCGATGACCCGGAAGTAGGTCACGGCGTTGACCCGGACGGTGACGTTGTCCTTCGTGATGATGTCCTGCGGCGGGATGTCCATCGTCACCGTCTGCAGGCTCACCTTCACCATCTTGTCGATGATGGGGATGATGAAGAAGAGGCCGGGGCCCTTCGCGCCGCGCGAACGGCCGAGGCGGAAGATCACCCCACGCTCGTACTCCTTGACGATCTGCACCGACTGCGACAGCAGGATCGCCACGACGGCGACGGCGAGGGCGATGCCGATCAGGGTGTCGAGGTCCACGTCTGCTCCTCTGGCTCCACGGTGAGGCGCAGGCCGTCGCGGCCGACGACGGTGACCCTGTCGCCCGGCGAGAGCGCTACGCCGCTCTGCGCCTCAGCATCCCACAGGCTGCCGTCGACCCACACCTGCAGTCGGCGGCCGTCGACGCGGCGGACCTCCGCCCGCGCGCCGATGAGGGCCTCGGCGCCGGAGGTCACCGGCCGGTTGCGCTGCCGCGCGGCGAGTACCCCGATGCCGAGGGCGCCGAGGCCGGCGATCACCGCCGTCGGGAAGAGCACCGACCAGCTCACCCCGAGGCCGGTCGCGTCATCGAAGAGCAGGAGCCCGGCGAGCAGCAACGCGACGGCTCCCCCAGCGGCGAGCACCCCCACCCCGGGCACGAACAGCTCGCCGACGAGCAGGCCGAGCGCAAGGACGAGCAGCGCGAGACCCGCCGCGCTCGTCGGCAGCACCGCGAGCGCGGCGAAGGCGAGGATGAGCATGATCGCCCCGAGGACCCCTCCGATACCGACCCCGGGGTTGGCGAGCTCGTAGATGACCCCGAGCGTGCCGACGGTGATGAGCAGGAAGGCGATGTCGGGGGTCGCGATCATCGCGAGCGCACGCTGCACGGCGGTCGCCTCGACGTCGACGACGGGCGCCTCAGCGGTGGCCAGGGTCACGCTGCGGCCGCTGTCAAGGGTCACCTCGCGCCCGTCGACCTCGGCGAGCAGCGCGTCGGTGTCGGCGGCGAGGAGGTCGACGGCGCCGAGCTCGAGGGCGACGCTCGCGCGCTCCGCCCGCCCTTCGCGAACCGCGTCGACGATGAAGTCGAGATCGCGGCCGCGCTCCTCGGCGAGCGCCTCGGCGTAGCTCACGCTGTCCTCGAGGATCTTGTCGCTGACCTCGCCGCCTTCGATGTCGACCGGCGTGGCCGCGCCGATCGTCGTGCCCGAGCTCATCGCCGCGACGTGCGCCGCGTAGGTGATGAAGGTCCCCGCCGAACCGGCCTGGGCGCCCGAGGGCGTGACGTGGACGAGGACGGGGACCTCGGCGGTGAGCATGGCCTGGACGATCTCGCGGGTGAGGTCGACGCGTCCTCCGGGGGTGTCGAGGTCGACGAGGACCGCGGCGGCGTCGTGGGCCTCACCGCGCTCGAGGGCCTCCTCGACGATCTCGGCGTGCATCGCCGTGAGCGGGCCGCCGATCTCGACCCGCAGCACCGCCCCCTCGGGTGTGGGTTCCTCGGCTGCGGCCGGCCCGACGAGCGCGACCGCCGGGAGCAGCGCGAGCAGCCCCAGCACGAGGCGCGCGCAGCGACGGGCGCGGCGGGGCGGGTACGGGCGGGGTGGCGCGGCCATGCCCCCAGTGTTGCCGCAGGCGGGACGGGCAGCCACCGCCGTGGCGCTACCGGGAGTCGCGACTCTCGGCGAGGAGGGCGTCGAACCAGTCGTCGCCGGCGAGGAGGGTGTGGAAGTCGAGCAGATCGTCGTAGGTCAGCGCGGGACCCTCGGCGCGGACGTGCAGGTCGCGCTCGGGCTCGAGCACCTCGACGCCACCGGAGATGAGCAGCCGCACGATGCGCTCGTCGGCGGGCTTTCGCACGTAGCCGTTGCAGGAGGGGCAGGCGAAGGCGTAGGACGAGCCCTGCGCGCCGTCCCCGTCCACGCGGAGGTCGATGTCAGGCGGGGTCAGGGTGATCTCCCCGCAGCGGGGGCAGGTCGCCTTGATCGTCGTCATGTCGGGCCTCCGTGCGCTGCACTCCGCGCTCGTCTCACTGCATGATGCATCGACGTCTCAGCGGCCATCTTTAGACCCGATCCGGCCCCGGTGGGGAGGCGGGGCGGTACGGCGAGAGGGCCTCCTCGGCGAGGGTGGCCACGCGCCGGGCGAGGGAGGCCGGCGCGACGACGGTGGCCGCCCCGGCGAGGCTCGCAACGAGCTCTGCCGCCCACGCCTCCGAGCGTGCGGGCAGCGTGACCCGCCGCTGCCGGCCGTCGGCGACCGGGGCCACCTCGTCGACGGGCACGGCGTCGAGCAGCCACCACGCCCGGGGGTCGAGGTCGAGCGTGATGCGGGGATCGGCGGCGCTCGGGGTGTAGCGCACCGGCTCGGCGTCGGCGCCGGGGGGCGGGGCAGCGACGGGCACGTCGGTGAGGGTGGCCTCACGGATGCGGTCGACGCGGAAGTCTCGACGGTCCCCGGCGAGCCGGCAGTGCGCGCGCAGGTACCAGTGGCCCTCGGCGGCCAGGAGCGCCCAGGGCTCGACGTCGCGCTCCCGCTCCTCTGCGGCGTCGGCCGCGCGGTAGCGCAGGGTGAGGACCCGGCGGGCCGACACCGCCTCGGCGAGGGTGCCCAGCCAGGCCTGACCGGGAGCGTCGAGATCGACGGTGAGACCCTCGTCGGTGAGCCCCAGCGCCGAGGCGAGGGTCGCGCAGGCCGAGCGCAGCGCCCGTGCCTGCGACGGGTCGACGACGTCGGCGAGCGCACGAGCGGCCACGAGCAGCGGCAGCACCTCCTCCCGCGACAGCCGCAGCGGACGGCGGAAGTACTCGGCCATGCGCACGGTGACGCGTCCGCCCGAGAGCGCGACCTCGATGAGGTCCCCGCCCCCATAGCCCGGAACGCCGCAGAAACCGAGGGTGTCGAGGTCGGCGGCGATCTCGTCGACCCCGGCGTCGAAGCGCTCGGCGAGGTCGGCCAGCCTCGCCCCGGGGTTGGCGAGCAGCCAAGGCACCAACGCGAGGAGGCGCTCGAGCCGCTCGAGCGTCGTCGCGCTCACCGGGCCCTCCCCTGCCGCGCGAGGCGCTCGAGCGCGGCGACGACCGCGGCGCGCAGCGCAGGCGGCCCCAGGACCTCGACACCGGGGCCGAGGCCGACGACCCAGCCGACGAACTCCTCGGGCGAGCGTGCGCGCACCCGGAAGAGCGTGCGCCCACCGTGACCCGGCACGGGCGGGCCCTCGGCGAGACGGGCGACCCGCCAGGCGGCGCCGGCCGAGGCGGCAACCTCAGCGCTGACGCCGCCGCCGTCGGGCACGACGTCGTCGATGGCGACCTCGGCTGGCGTGAAGGAGCCGGGCGGCCCCACGACGTCGACCTGCCCCTCGACGCGGTCGAGGCGGAAGGTGCGGCGCTCGGCCCGGTCATGGTCGCGGCCGACGAGGTACCAGCGCCCGGCGCGGTACACGAGTCCCCACGGGTCGACGGTCCGCCTGCCCACTTCCCGACCGGCAGGACGGTAGGCGAAGGCGACGGGCTCACGCCGGGCGCGGGCGGCCTCGAGGGCGAGCAGCCGCGGCTCGGACAGCGGCACCCGCACCGGTGGGTCCTCGGCGTCGGTCGCGACGCTCGGCCCTGCGTCGACGGTGAGCTTGCGGAGCCCGCGCCGGGCGTGCTCGCCGAGGCCGGCGGCCCGCGCCGCGAGGGCGAGGGCGGCGACCTCCTCGGCGTCGAGGTCGAGGGCGGGAAGGTCGTAGCGCGCCGGATCGATCCGGTAGCCGTGGCGGTCGCGCCAACGGTCGACGGGCACGGTTTCGATGGGAACGCCGAGCGCGCGCAGGTCGGCCTTGTCGCGCTCGAGCATGCGCCGGAACGCCTCCTCGGGCCGCTCGCCGTAGCCCGCGACGCGCGCGCGGATGGCCTCCGCGCTCATCGGCTGGGGGCTCGCGCGCAGCGCGATGATGAGGTTGAGCAACCGCTCGAGCCGCTCGACCATCAGCACCTCCGCCTCGGCTCGGCTCCGCGACCTCGTCCCCGCACGAGGGCGGTCGGCCCGGGGCCACCACCGCAGCCGACTCCTCGACGACCCGCAGGCTATCGGCCAAGTGGGCGCATCCCGCGCAGGAACAACGCGCATACTGTAGGGAGACGCGCGGGGGTGTGACCGCGCGCGATCCACCGAGCCGAGAGGTGCTGCGAGGATGCGCGAGGAGCGCGAGGAGGCGCGGCGGGGGGACGCGGGTGAGCCCGTCGGCGGTCCGGCCCCTCCACGGGAGCCCCGTGAGGGCCCCTGGGTCGTGCGCGCGGTGACCCTCCTCGTCGTCGCCGTGGCCGGCAGCTTCGCCGCGCTGCTCGCCGTCGGGGCGGTCCTGCCACGGGTCGCCGCCGAGGTCGGCGACTCCGTGGAGGCCTCGGTCGTCCTGCCCGAGGACACCGAGATGCCCGACCTGCGCGAGCGCTCCTTCGTCTACGCCGCCGACGGCACGCTCCTGTCGATCCTCCACGACGAGGAGGACCGCCGCGTCGTGCCGCTCGACGCCCTGCCCGACCACGTCTGGCAGGCGGTGCTCACCGCCGAGGACCGGCGCTTCTTCGAGCACGAGGGCTACGACGTCGAGGGGCTCGGGCGCGCCGCGCTCGCGAACGTCCGCGCCCGCGGCATCGCCCAGGGCGGGTCGACGCTGACCCAGCAGCTCGCGAAGATGAACTTCCTCGACGCCGCGCAGACGCTCGACCGCAAGTTCACCGAGCTGCTCTACGCGATGGCGCTCGAGAAGGAGCACGACAAGGAGGAGCTCCTCGAGCGCTACCTCAACCAGGTCTACTTCGGCTCCGGCGCCTACGGGGTCCAGGCCGCGGCCGAGGAGTACTTCGGCGTCGGCGCCGCCGAGCTCAGCCCGGAGGAGTCCGCGCTGCTCGCCGGCACGATCCGTGCGCCATCCGCGACGAATCCCCGCCGCGACCCGGAGGTCGCCGAGCGACGCCGCAATCAGGTGCTCGCCGGCATGGCCGAGGAGGGCTACCTCACGACCCGTGAGGCCAGCGACCTCCAGGCGACCGAGGTGGCGATCATCAGCGAGGAGGACAGCGACCAGGAGGTCAAGGAGCCCTACGTCGTCGAGGCCGCCAAGCAGCAGTTCCTCGCCGACCCGACCTTCGGCGCGACGTTCGAGGAGCGCCGGGACCGGCTCTTCGGTGGCGGGCTCGAGATCCACACGACGATCGACCCGGCGTTGCAGGAGATGGCCCGCGAGGTCGTCGCCGAGCGCTTCGGCGGCGACGGCCCCACCGCGGGCATCGCCTCGGTCGACCACACCACCGGCGCGGTGCGGGCGATCTACTCCGGTGCCGACTTCGAGACCGAGCAGTTCGACCTCGCCCGCCAGGGCCGACGCTCCCCCGGCAGCGCCTTCAAGACCTTCGCGATGATCGAGGCGCTCGAGCAGGGCTACCCGCCGAGTCTCTCGCTGTCGGGCGCGAGCCCCGTCGAGATCGTCTACGAGGGCGGTGCGCAGACCTGGGAGCCGACGAACTACGGGGGCGCGTCGTACGGCACGATCGACCTCGGCGAGGCGACCTCCCGCAGCGTCAACACCTACTACGCCCAGCTCATGACCCTCGTCGGTGTCGAGGAGGTCGTCGAGCGCACCGAGTTGCTCGGCATCGACCGGCAGGCGGCCTACCGTGGCCAGGAGTTCCCCTCGCTCGTCCTCGGCGGCCTCGAGGGCGGGGTCTCGCCACTCGAGATGGCGAGCGCCTACGGGGCGATCGCCAACCTCGGCAGCCACGTCGACGCGCACTTCATCGACCGCGTCGTCGAGGACGGCGAGGTCATCTACGAGGCCGAGCCCGAGGAGCGCGAGGCGATGTCCCCGGCGGTGGCCACCGCCTCGATCGACCTGCTCACCGACGTCGTGACCGGCGGTACCGGTACCGCGGCACGCGTCGACGGCTGGCACGTCGCCGGCAAGACCGGCACGACGAACGACAACACCGACGCCTGGTTCGTGGGCGTGACCCCGGCGCTGTCGACGGCGGTCTGGGTCGGCCATCCCGAGCGGCAGGTGAGCATGCCCGGCGCGACCGGCGGCGGGACCGCCGCACCGGTGTGGTCGGCGTTCATGCGCCAGGCCCTCGCCGAGTACGACCACCGCGACTTCCCCGAGGCCGACGACGCCGACCTCGAGAGCCTCTACGCCGGCGAGGAGGTCGAGGTCCCCGACGTCGTCGGGCTCGGCGAGGCCGAGGCCACCCTCCTCCTCGCCGAGGCCCGCCTCGGCGTGCAGGTCGTCAACGTCGCCTCCTTCGCCCCCGCCGGGGTCGTGGCCTGGCAACAGCCCGGCGGGGGGGCTCAGCACCCGCTCGGCACCCCGGTGCGCCTCGGCGTCTCGACCGGGCAGCCGCCGGAGCCCGAGCCTGAGCCGGAGCCCGAACCCGAGCCCGAGCCCGAACCCGAGCCCGAGCCCGAACCCGAGCCCGAGCCGAGCCCTGGCAACGGCGAGGGCGGCAACGGCGGCGGTGGCGCTGGTGGCAACGGTGGCGGCGAGGGCGCCCCGGCGGAGGGCGCCGAAGCCGGGGACGCCGGCGGCTGAGCCGGGGCGGGGCCGTCGCGGGCCTCTGAGGGCCCCCGCGGGCGGCGACTACATCGTCGCGATGAGCTTGTCGACGCGCTCGTCGCTCGAGCGGAACGGGTCCTTGCACAGGACGGTGCGCTGGGCCTGGTCGTTGAGCTTGAGATGGACCCAGTCGACGGTGAAGTCGCGCCGACGGCGCTTGGCCTCGCGGATGAACTCCCCCCTGAGCCTCGCGCGCGTGGTCTGGGGCGGGGTCGACTGCGCGACGTCGATGCTGTGGTCGTCGACGACGCGGTCCATCTTCCCGCGCCGCTCGAGGAGGTGCTGCAGGCCCCGGGCGCGGTTGACGTCGTGGTACTGCAGGTCGACCATGCTCACGCGTGGGCTCGACAGCGGCAGGTCGTGCCGGCGCCGGAAGTCCTCGACGAGGTGGTACTTCGCCACCCAGTCGCACTCGCGGGAGAGCTTCAACGGGTCGTCCTCGAGGGTGTCGAGCACCCGCCCCCATTCCGAGAGCACGAGGTCGGTCTCCTCGTCGTGCTCACCGTGCTCGACGAAGCCGGCGACGCGCTCGAAGTAGGCGCGCTGGATCTCGAGCGCGCTCATCTCCCGGCCGCCGGCGAGCCGCACCCGGCGCCGGCAGGACATGTCATGGCTGATCTCGCGGATCGCGCGGATGGGGTTGTCGAGGGTGAAGTCCCGCATGACCGTGCCCGACTCGACCATCCGCAGCACGAGGTCGGCGGTGGCCATCTTCAGCCACGTCGCGTACTCGCTCATGTTCGAGTCGCCGACGATGACGTGGAGCCGCCGGTAGCGCTCAGCGTCGGCGTGCGGCTCGTCGCGACTGTTGATGATCGGTCGGCTCCGCGTCGTCGCCGACGACAGCCCCTCCCAGATGTGCTCGGCGCGCTGCGACAGCGCGTAGATCGGACCGCGCGGGGTGTGGAGGACCTTGCCGGCACCCGAGAAGACCTGCCGCGTCACGAGGAAGGGGATGAGCGTCTCGGCGAGCTTGCCGAACTCCCCGAACCGCGCGACGAGGTAGTTCTCGTGGCTGCCGTAGGAGTTGCCGGCCGAGTCGGTGTTGTTCTTGAAGAGGTGGATGTCGCCGGCGATGCCCTCTTCGTGGAGGCGTTGCTCGGCCTGCTCGGTGAGCGACTCGAGGATGCGCTCCCCCGCCTTGTCGTGGGCGACGACCGAGCGCACGTCGTCGCACTCGGGCGTGGCGTACTCCGGGTGGCTGCCGACGTCGAGGTACAGGCGCGCCCCGTTCTCGAGGAAGACGTTCGAGGAGCGGCCCCACGACACGACGCGACGGAAGAGGTAGCGCGCGACCTCGTCGGGCGAGAGCCTGCGCTGGCCCCGGAACGTGCAGGTCACCCCGTACTCGACCTCGAGGCCGAAGATGCGGCGGTGCATGCGTGGCGTCCTCCGCTCGGCGGTCCCCCAGTGTACGGCCTGCCTCCGTTGGCGAGTCGGCGGACGCACGGTGCGGCCGCGTTCGACGCGGCGGACCACGGGGCAGACTCGCCCGGGTGAGCGGGGACTGGGAGTCGGCGCGCACCGCGGCACCGTGGGGTGCCCGCGGTCTCGTCGGCGCCGTGCTCGCCGTCGGCATGGTCGGGCTCGCGGGGCTGCTGCTCACGACCGACGGCGGCGAGGCCGACGGCCCGCCCGACCCGCCGCCGGGGCTCGTCGTCGAGCCCGACGGCGACCCCACACCCGCTCCTGCACCGACGCCCGAGCCCGGCGAGGC
>SLNF01000017.1 GCA_007133145.1 Nitriliruptorales bacterium | reverse complement strand
TCGTGGGCCTGCTGCGCGCCACGCCCGACCGGTTGCTCCACCTCACCCTGCATCCGCAGTAGCCGTCGGGTGGCCACCCGACGGCGGCGACGTCACTGAAGGCGACGTGCGCGCGACGCTGGGCCACGAGGCCAGCGCCGTCCGGGCGCGCTCGAGGTCGTGGGGGGATGGCCCACCCGGTGACCTCGAGGCGAATCGGTGCGGGGCGAGGCCCGAGGCCTCGGGTGCGGCGTGCTCAGCGGGCCTGCGCGCGGCGCCGCCACCACAACCACCCCACGAGCCCCAACCCGGCGACGACGGTGAGCAACAGGGCGTTCGCCTCGACGAGGTCGGCGACGGCGCTCAGCGGCAACGGCACGACCCTGACGACGAGGACGAAGGCCGTCACCGACCACAGGGTGCCGAGGGCCTTCAGGAGGAGGAAACGCCGCACCGGCGTGCCGACGACGCCGAAGACCGCGCTGAGCAGCGGCTGCGGAAGGAGGACGATGACGACGTCGCGCACCCGCCACCAGCGCTCGTCGATGCCCTCGAGCGCCGCAAGGGGGTCGTGCCCCCGTCGCGCGTACCACGCGAGCGCCCGCGGACCGAGCACCCGCCCCGCGGTGAACGCGAGCACCTCACCCCCCCAACGCCGCAGCACGGCGATCGCGATGATCGTGGCGGGGTCGAGCCGCGTCGTGGCGAGCGCCATCTGCGCGTAGGACGCCTGGATGACGAGCAGGAGCTCCGGTGAGATCCGCAGGAGCAGCGGCGTGAAGGCGTTGCCGACGATCGCCGCGGCCACCGACAGCGCCACGAGCGCGCCGACGACGGCCTGCGTCCTCGTGCTCGCCTGCGGTGGGGTGAGCGTGCTCACGCCGCCTCCCCGATCGGGCAGGCGCGCGGGCTCGTCGTGGCCAGGAAGCATCGAACACCCCGTCGCGGTGGCGGGCGACAATGGCGACGGTAGCGGATCGCCGCGCCCGCGGCAGCGCGGCGGCGTCCCGCGGGCGTAGCCTGCGCCTCCCAACCAGGCACGACGCAGGAGTACGCCCATGGTCTCCGCGCTGTTCGACCCCGCGGCCTACGAGCCTGTCGAGGGCTTCGCCGACCTCACCGACGTGACCTACCACCGCGCCCGCGACACCGGGGTCGTGCGCGTCGCCTTCAACCGACCCGAGGTGCGCAACGCCTTCCGGCCCCGGACCGTCGATGAGCTCTATCGCGCCCTCGACGACGCCCGGCAGCGCGCCGACGTCGGCTGTGTGCTGCTCACCGGCAACGGCCCGTCCCCCCGCGACGGCGGCTGGGCGTTCTCCTCCGGCGGCGACCAGCGCATCCGCGGGCGCGACGGCTACCGCTACGACGACGACCCCGCGCGCACCGGGCGGCTGCACATCCTCGAGGTCCAGCGGCTCGTGCGCTTCATGCCCAAGACCGTCATCGCCGTCGTGCCAGGCTGGGCCGTCGGCGGGGGCCACTCGCTGCACGTGGTCTGCGACCTCACGCTGGCCTCGGCCGAGCACGCGCGCTTCAAGCAGACCGACCTCGACGTCGCGAGCGTCGACGCCGGCTACGGCTCGGCCTACCTCGCGAGCCAGATCGGCCAGAAGCGGGCGCGCGAGGTCTTCCTGCTCGGGCGCGCCTACACCGCCGAGGAGGCCGTGGCGCTGGGCATGGCCAACGCCGCGGTGCCCCACGACGAGCTCGAGGCGGTCGCGCTCGACTGGGGGCGCCGCGCCTGCGCGGTCTCCCCGACCGCCCAGCGTCTCTTCAAGTTCGCGATGAACCTGCCCGACGACGGCCTCGTCGGCCAGCAGCTGTTCGCCGGGGAGGCCACCCGGCTGCTCTACGGCACCGAGGAGGCCGCCGAGGGCCGCGACGCCTTCCTGGACAAGCGGGCCCCGGACTGGTCGGCCCACCCCTACCACTTCTAGGCGATCGCGACCGTCCCGCCGCGGCGGGCGTCACCCGCAGCGTCACCGTCGACGGCGACGGCGTGGACCCCGCCGAAGTAGAGGTCACGGCGCGCCCAGTGGTTCACCGGCCAGCGCGAGGCGAGGGCGGCGCAGACCTCGGCGCCGATCGCCGGCTCGGCCTGCAGGGTCACGCCGTCCCAGTGCACCCGGGGGGCGTCGATGGCCTCCGCCAGGCCCAGCCCCCCGTCGACGAGGTTGACGATGACCTGGGTCAGCGCGCTGCGGATGCGCTCGCTGCCGCCGCTGCCGAGGGCGACGTCGGGCGCCCCGGGGCGCACGAGCAGGGAGGGCGCCATCATCGACCCGACGCGCTGCCCGGCCGGCGCGGCGTGGAAGCCGTCGGGGTGGAGGTCGGCCTCACCCATGATGTTGTTCGCCATGACCCCGGTGCCGGCGAGGAACACGCCGCTGCAGCTGCCGTTGGAGGTCGTCATCGCCGCGAGGTTGCCCTCGGCGTCGGCGACGCTGACGTGGGTCGTGCCACGGCTCGAGCGCAGACGGCCGTCGGTGTGGCCGGTGGTGACCTCCTCGAGGACACCGACGAGCCGCTCGAGCGCGGCGACGCTGCCGAGCGGCTCGAGCGGCCCCGCGGCGTCGAGGACGGCGAGGGCGTGCCCGACGAGTGCGCCCCCGAACGACGGCGGCGGGTTCGTCACGAGTCGCGCCCCGCGGTAGGCCACCCGCGTCGGCTCGCGCTCGACGACGGCGTAGGACGCAAGGTCCTCGGCGGTCAGCAGGCCGCCGGCCTCGCCGACCTCCTCGGCGATGCGGGCGCCGAGCCCAGGCTCGTCGAAGCCGCGGACCTCGCCGCTGGCGACGCGGTCGAGGAAGGCCGCGAGGTCGGGGTGGGCGACCCGATCGGTCGGCCCGACGAGGCGGCCCCCGGGCGCGTAGCGGGCGCGGGGTGGTGTGGTACCGCGTGACCTCGTCGAGCACGTCGGCGATCCGGACCAGTGCCGCGCCGGTACCGAAGGCCGGGAGCGGCCCTCCGTCCGACGACAGGGCGTTGAGGGCCCGGGCGATGAGCGTGCCGCCGTACGA